>NZ_CAJCKG010000014.1:0-75944 GCF_903970945.1 Curtobacterium sp. ME26 | reverse complement strand
CGGGAGGCGCGGTGCGGGTCGGACCCGCCCCGCGCCTCCCGTCCGTGGTGCGGACTACGCCGTGACCAGCTCCGGCGCACCGGTCGCGGCACCGGCGCGCACCGCGCGGTTCACCGCGGACACGATCGCCTTGAGCGACGCCGTCGCGATGTCCGCGTCGATGCCGACGCCCCACAGGCGCGTGCCGTCCACGTCGAGCTCGACGTACGAGGCGGCCTTCGCGTCGCCCGAGGCGCTCATCGTGTGCTCCGAGTAGTCGTACAGCGTGACGTCGACGCCCTGGTCGCGCATGACCGACAGGAACGCGTCGATCGGCCCCGTCCCGACGGCGTCGGCGTCCACCGAACCGTCGTCGACCCGCAGCGCGACCGCGAGCTTCGTCGTGCCGTCGAAGTCGCTCGACGTGGCCGTCTTCGTGATCTCGTAGCGGCCCCACTTGTCGGACTCGTCGTCCGCGGGCAGGTACTCGTCGCGGAACAGGTCCCAGATCCGCTCGGACGAGAACTCCCCGCCCTCGGTGTCCGTGCGCTGCTGGACCACCCCGGAGAACTCGATCTGGAGCTTCCGCGGCAGGTCGATGGCGTGGTCGGTCTTGAGCAGGTAGGCGACGCCGCCCTTGCCGGACTGCGAGTTGACCCGGATGACCGCCTCGTACGAGCGGCCGATGTCCTTCGGGTCGACCGGCAGGTACGGCACGGCCCACGCGATCTCGTCGATCGAGGTGCCCGCGGCCTCGGCCTTCGCCCGCATCGCGTCGAAGCCCTTGTTGATGGCGTCCTGGTGCGACCCGCTGAACGCCGTGTAGACGAGGTCGCCCGCCCACGGCTGGCGCTCGGGCACCGGCAGCTGGTTGCAGTACTCGACCGTGCGCTTGACCTGGTCGATGTCCGAGAAGTCGATCTGCGGGTCGATGCCCTGCGTGAACAGGTTCATGCCGAGGGCGACCAGGTCGACGTTGCCGGTGCGCTCACCGTTGCCGAACAGGCAGCCCTCGATGCGGTCGGCACCCGCCATGTACCCCAGCTCGGCGGCTGCGACCGCGGTGCCGCGGTCGTTGTGCGGGTGCAGGGACAGGATGACGTCCTCACGGTGGTCGAGGTTCCGCGACATCCACTCGATCGAGTCGGCGTAGACGTTCGGCGTCGCCATCTCGACCGTGGCGGGCAGGTTGATGATCACCTGGCGCTCGGGGGTGGGCTCGAAGACCTCGAGCACCGCGTTGCAGATGCGCGCCGCGACCTCGAGCTCGGTGCCCGTGTACGACTCGGGCGAGTACTCGTAGAACACCGTCGTGTCGTGCTGCAGCCGGGCCTCGGCCGCCTTGCACATGCGCGCTCCGGCGACCGCGATGTCGACGACGCCCTGCTCGTCCGTCCGGAAGACGACCTCGCGCTGGACGATGGACGTCGAGTTGTACAGGTGCACTATGGCCTGCTTCGCCCCGTCGATCGCCTCGTACGTGCGGTCGATGAGGTGCTCGCGCGCCTGGGTCAGCACCTGGATGGTGACGTCGTCCGGGATCGCGCCCTCGTCGATGAGCGAGCGGACGAAGTCGAAGTCGGTCTGCGAGGCGCTCGGGAACCCGACCTCGATCTCCTTGTAGCCCATCCGCACGAGCAGGTCGAACATGGCGCGCTTGCGCTCGGAGTCCATCGGGTCGATGAGTGCCTGGTTGCCGTCGCGCAGGTCGACCGCGCACCACCGCGGTGCACGGTCGATGCGCTTCGTCGGCCAGGTGCGGTCCGGCAGGTCCACGCGGATCTGCTCGTGGAAGGGGACGTACTTGTGGATCGGCATCCCGGAGGGGCGCTGCGTGTTCTGCATGGTCGTCGCTTTCGTCGTCTCGCCGGCATCGGCGCTGGTGGGGGCCACGACGGACTCCGCGACGAGGTGGGCCGTGTGTCAGGCCTCGTCGCGGCAGCGAAGGAGGAGGAGCGCCGAGTACATCAGGGCCACCGTAGCACTGGTACACCAGCGTCGGCGAGCACGTGACGCCGGCGCCCCTCCCGGTCCGAGCCCGCTCAGTCGACCGCGAGCGCCGCCGTCGGGGACACCCGCATCGCGCGCCGCACGGGGGCCACCGTCGCGACGACGGCGAGCACGAGCGCCCCGACCACCACGACGACGACCGTCGACGGCGGCAGCACCGGGGTCACGACCGAGCCGAGCGACCCGAGGAGCGTCTGGCCGCCGACCCAGCCGTAGACCGTCCCGAGCACGAGCCCGGTGACGACGGCCGCGACGACCATCTGCACGGCCTCGGTCACGATCATCCGGCGGACCTGGGCGCCGGTCAGCCCGAGGACCCGGAGCAGCCCGAGCTCACGCCGGCGCTGCAGCACGCCGAGCGCCAGGGCGTTCACCACGCCCACCGCGGCGATCACGGCGGAGAAGCCGACGATCACGCTCACCACGGCGTTCACCTGCACGAAGAAGTCTCGCTGCGCACTGATCAGGTCGGGCGTCACCGCGCCGTCGGTCGTTGCCAGCAGCTCGGTCTCGAGCACGTGCTGCATGATCCCGAAGGCCACCGCGAAGGTGACGAGCAGCGTCACGCCGATGACGAGCCCGATCGTCGCCCGCGAGGTCCGGGCCGGTGCCCGCAGGGCGTTCCGCCCGGCGAGCAGGACGACCGGGTCACGGGACCCGATCCGACCGATGAGCGCCAGGACGGGCGGCATCACGATCGTCGCGCCGACGGCGACACCGGTGAACGAGACGAAGCCGCCGAGTGCCGCGGGCAGCACCGCCAGCACCGACACCGGGCTGATCACCAGCCCGAGCAGCATCAGGAGGACCCCGCCGACGATGAGCAGCACGGCCCACACCCGTCGCCCGGTCCCCGCTCGGAGGTCGTCGTGGCTCGGCCCGACCGTCGCGGACAGCGCCTGGAGCGGCGTCACGGTGAGGACCCGCCGCGACCCGGACGCGAACGCACCCCAGGTCGCCAGGACCACGGCGACGAGCGGCAGGGCGAGCTCCCAGGGCACGAGCGTGTAGCGGGTGTCGGGCAGGAACCCGGATCCCCGGAGCACGGCGACGAAGAGCGCCGTGAGGCCGGTGCCCAGGACGGTCCCGAGGAGGCCGCCGAGGAGGCCGACCAGCAGCCCGGTGCGGGTGATGCGGGACCGGAGACCCGCACCGGTCGCGCCGACGAGCCGCTGGAGCGCGATCACCCGGGTCTGCCCGGCGATGAGCGTGGCGCAGGTGTTCGCCGTGACGATCGCGCCGACGTAGAGGGCGATGCCGAGGAAGAGCCAGCCGATCACGGAGAGGATCGCCCGGACCGTGGCGACGCCGTCGAGTCCGGACGTCGCGAGCGCCTCGGCCACGATGCCCGGCGCGATGACGAGCGCGGAGCCGAAGGTGGTGCCGAGCGCGGCGACGAGGATCGTCGGTGCGAAGGCGCGCAGCCCGTTCACGCCGCCGCCTCCATCCCGAGCATCGTCGCCGAGATGTCGGCGGCGTCCATCGCGGGCCGGTCGTCGACGATGCGGCCGTCGGCGAGGAACAGGATGCGGTCGGCGTTCGCGGCGGCCGTCGGGTCGTGGGTCACCATGACGACGCTCTGGCCCCACTCCCGCACGGCGCCGCGCAGGATCGCGAGCACGTCGCGGCCGGTCCGGGAGTCGAGGGCACCCGTGGGCTCGTCCGCGACGACGACGGCGGGGCGCGAGGCGAGGGCGCGGGCGATCGCGACGCGCTGCTGCTGCCCGCCCGACAGCTGGTGCGGCCGGTGGGTGAGGCGGTCGCCGAGCCCGAGCTGGTCGACGAGCCGGTCGATCCACGCCGACTCGTCGCGCGACGGCCGCTTCCCGCCGAGCAGGAACGGCAGCCGGATGTTCTCGCGCACGTCGAGCGTGGGCACGAGGTTGAACGACTGGAAGACGAAGCCGATCCGCCGACGACGCAGCTCGGTCAGCTCGCGGTCCCCGAGCCCGGTGATCTCCACCCCGTCGATGGCGACGCTGCCGGCACTCACGGCGTCGAGACCGGCGGCGACGTGCATGAGGGTCGACTTGCCGGAGCCGGACGGTCCCATCACGGCGGTGAACTCCCCCGCGCCGATGTCGACGCTGACATCGTCGAGCGCGGTGACGCGACGCGCTGCGTCGCCGTGGTGCTTGGACACGTGGTCGAGCCGGATGATCGGCGCCTGCTTCGTGGTCATGCACCCACGATGACGGCCGGGAGGCACGTCCCGCGTCGGTCGCGCGGCTCCTGTGGATGGTCCGCTCGGCTCGGTTCCCCGTGGAGGGCTCATCCTGTCGGATGACGTCGGCTCAGTCGGCCTTCGTCACCAGACCGTGCTCGTGCGCGAAGACGACCAGGCGCACCCGGTCGCGCAGGTCGAGCTTCGTGAGCACCCGCGAGATGTGGGTCTTCACGGTCGCTTCGCTGACGTACTCGTGCTGGGCGATCTCGCTGTTGCTGAACCCGCGCGCCGCCAGGTCGAAGATCTCGCGCTCCCGGGGCGTCAGCTCCTCGAAGGCCGCCGGCACCGGGACGGCCCGCCCCGCGGTGTCGTCGTACCGGCGGAGGAGCTCCCGCGTGGCCGACGCGGCGAAGACGGCGGTCCCGGCGTGCACCGTGCGGACGGCGGCGAGGAGGAACTCGGGGTCGGCGTCCTTCAGCACGAACCCGCTCGCACCCGCGCGGATCGCCTTCGCCGCGGCCTCGTCGAAGTCGAACGTGGTCAGCACGAGGACCTTGGCGGCGGCGTCACCGCCCTGTTCCACGATGCGCTCGGTCGCCGTGATGCCGTCCATCACCGGCATCCGGACGTCCATGAGCACGACGTCCACCCCGACGCGCCGGACGAGGTCGACGCCCTCGGCACCGTTGCCGGCTTCACCGACGAAGCGCAGGTCCGGCTGGGAGTCGATGAGCATCCTGATGCCGGTGCGGAACAGGGCCTGGTCGTCGACGAGCGCGACCCGGATCGGGGCGGAGGTGGTCGGCGTGGTGGTCATCGGGCGGTGCGCTCCTGCTCGGTGTGGGTGGTGCGGCCGCGGGGCATCTGCCCGCTCGCCGGCACGGCGGGCATGCGGACCGCCACGCTGAAGTCGTCGCCACGCGGTCCCGCGGTCATGGTGCCGCCGGTCATCGCCACGCGTTCGCGCATGCCGATGAGCCCGTGCCCCGTGCCGGGCCCCGGCGAGCCGTCGTCCGCGCAGCGGTTCACGACGGCGATCTCGACCGTGTCCGGCCGGTACACGAGCGAGGCGTGCACCGGGGTGCCGGGCTCGCCGTGCTTCCACGCGTTCGTCAGGCTCTCCTGCACGATCCGGTAGACCGCGAGCTGCGTCGTGGTCGGCAGCCCGCTCGGATCACCCTCGCGCTCGACGCGCACGTCCAGCCCGACGTCGCGCATGTCGTCGACGAGCGTCTCGATGTCGTCGACCTCGGGTGTGGGGGTCGTGCCCTGCTCGTGCCGGAGCGCACCGAGCAGCTCCCGGACGTCGCCCAGTGCTGCGCGCGCGGTGGAGGAGATCGTGCCGAGCGCCTGGTCCGCGATCGCGGGGTCGGCCTTCAGGGCGTACCGCGCGCCGTCCGCCTGCGCGATGACGACCGCGAGCGAGTGGGCGACGATGTCGTGCATGTCCCGGGCGATCCGGACCCGCTCCTGCTCCACGGCCACCGCGCGGTCGGCCCGCGCCGCGTCGCGTTCGGCGACGAGCTGGGCCTCGCGGCTCAGGCTCGCGGAGCGGCGGGTCCGGACGACCAGACCGGCGAGCCAGGGCAGCAGCAGGACCAGGAGCACGATCGCGAAGAACGACGCCGTCAGTTGGGCGGACTCCTGCAGCGGCGTGCTGGCGGTGGCGATGCCGACGCGTTGCCGGTAGTCCGACACCCCCATGTAGAGCGCGGCGACGACCGATCCGCCGATCGCGGAGACCAGGCCGGCCGCGCGGACCCGACCGGACCCGTAGGCGCTGGTCGTGTACATGATCGGCGCGATGAAGGCGTCCGCCACGGTCGGCACCTGACCGGTGGCCATCTGGAAGACGGCCACGACCCAGGCGATGCCGAGTGCGAGGCCCGGCGACAGCCGTCGGAACGCCAGGGCAGTCGCGAAGCCGAGGACGGCGAGCCACCAGAGGGGCCCGTCGAGTCCGCGCGCGGCGACCACGACCACCAGCAGGCCCAGCGCCGCCGCCGTGACGACGTCGGTGACGACCTGCGATCGCAGCATGGGGCGGAACACCACTCCACGGTACGACCCCGGGACCCGTCGCGCGTCCGTCCCGGGGATGACGCGCGTCAGAAGCCGAGCCGCCCGAGCTGCTTCGGGTCGCGCTGCCACTCCTTGGCGACCTTGACCCGGATGTTCAGGTACACGTGACGGCCGCCGAGCAGCGACTCGATCTCGGCACGGGCCCGCGATCCGACGTCCCGGAGCCGCTCGCCACCCCGCCCGATGACGATCGCCTTCTGGCTGTCCCGCTCGACGAACAGGTTGGCGAAGATGCGCAGCGGCCCGTCGGGGTCGTCCTCCTCGTCGGGCTCCACGACGTCCTCGACCACCACGGCGAGGGAGTGCGGCAGTTCGTCGCGGACGCCCTCGAGCGCTGCCTCGCGGATGAGCTCGGCGATGCGGTCCTCGTCGGTCTCCTCGGTGACGGTGGAAGCGTCGTACAGCTGCGGCGACTCGGGCAGCAGCTTCGTGATCTCGGCGAGCAGCACCTCGAGCTGCAGGCCCTTCGTCCCCGACGTCGGGATGATCGTGTCCCACTCCCGCAGCTGCGACACCGCGAGGAGCTGCTCGCCGACCCGGTCCTTGGGGGTGCGGTCGATCTTCGTGACGATCGCGACCTTCCTGGCGCGCGGGTACTGGTCGAGCGAGTCGTTGATGAACCGGTCGCCGGGACCGATCGGCTCGTCGGCCGGCACGCAGAAGCCGATGACGTCGACGTCGCCGAGGGTCGACTGCACGAGGTCGTTCAGCCGCTCGCCGAGCAGGGTCCGCGGACGGTGCACGCCCGGGGTGTCCACGATGATGACCTGCCCCTCGGGCCGGTGCACGACACCGCGGATCGCCCGACGCGTCGTCTGCGGCTTCGACGAGGTGATCGCGACCTTCTCGCCGACCAGGGCGTTGGTCAGCGTCGACTTCCCGACGTTCGGGCGTCCGACGAACGAGACGAAGCCCGCGCGGTAGGGGTGCTCCGGGGCGGTCGGCTCGGTGTCGTGCTCGGTCATGCGCTGGCGCTCCCGGTCGTGGTGGGTGTCGTCTCGCCGAGGGCGTCCTCGGCGTCCTGCAGGGCGGCGGTCCGCTCGGCGAGGACGGTGATCAGGTGGCGGCGCTTGCCCTCGACCCGGTCCGCGGTCAGGACGACCCCGGAGACCGTGACCTGCTCGCCGTGGACCGGCAGCCGGCCGAGCTCCTTCGTGAGCAGCCCGCCGGCGGTGTCGACGTCGTCGTCCTCGAGCTCGATGCCGAACAGGTCGCCCAGCTCGTCGATCGGCAGCCGCGCCGAGATCCGCCACACGCCCGGGGACACCTCGGTCCGGTCGACGACGGTGCGGTCGTACTCGTCGGAGATGTCGCCGACGAGCTCCTCGATGAGGTCCTCCATCGTCACGAGCCCGGCGACCCCGCCGTACTCGTCGACCACGAGCACCAGGTGGTTCTTCGCGACCTGCATGTGCCGCAGGGTGTCGTCGGCGGGCTTGGACTCGGGCACGAACTCGGCCGGACGCAGCAGCGTCGTCACGGGCTCCTGCTCGCTGCCGGGCCGCTCGTAGAGCGCGCGGGAGACGTCACGCAGGTACAGCACCCCGAGCACGTCGTCGCTGTCCTTCCCGGTCACCGGCATGCGGGACACCCCGGCGACCAGGAAGCGCTCCATGCCGGCCGCGAGCGTGGCGTCGCCGTCGACGGCGAGCATGTCGGTGCGGGGCACCATGACCTCGCGCACGAGGGTGTCGCTGAACTCGAACACCGAGTGGATGAGCTCGCGGTCGTCCTGCTCGAGGACGTTGCTCTCGGTCGCCTCGTCGACGAGCGAGAGCAGCTGTTCCTCGCTCGAGACGGTCGACGCGCTGCGGCCACGACCCGGGGTCACGCGGTCACCGATGGCGACGAGCAGTCCGGCCAGGGGTCCGAGCACGATGCGCACCGCACGGACGAGTCCGCCGGTGGCGCCGATCAGCCGTTCGGCGTGCGCACGTCCAACGCTCCGCGGGCTCGAGCCGACGAGCACGAACGACACCGCCGTCATGATCGCCGCGGAGACGATCAACGCGACCCACCACGTGTCGAACACGGTGACGAGGGCGATGGTGACGAGCACGGCCGCCGCCGTCTCGGCGAGCACCCGGACGAAGTTGAGGGCGTTCACGTGCGCACCGACGTCGTCGGCCACGGCCTCGATCGCCCGACGGCGTCCGCTGGTGCGGGCGATCTCGTCGAGGTCGGCGCGGGAGAGCACGGTCAGCGCGGCGTCCGACGCCGCGAGCAGCCCGCCGACGACGACGAGCACGAACGCCGCCAGGAGCAGGACGACGACGAGCACCATCAGCTCACCGCCCGCGACGCTGAGCGGCGAAGGCGGAGAGGATCTCGCCCTGCAGCCCGAACATCTCGGCCTTCTCCTCCGGCTCGGCGTGGTCGAACCCGAGCAGGTGCAGGATGCCGTGGCACGTGAGCAGCAGCATCTCGTCGGTGCTCGTGTGGCCGGCGGTCCTGGCCTGCTCGGCGGCGACCTGGGGGCACACGACGATGTCGCCGAGGAGCCCGGCGGGGGTCGGCTCGTCCTCGGTGCCCGGACGGAGCTCGTCCATCGGGAAGCTCAGGACGTCGGTCGGGCCCGGCTCGTCCATCCACCGCACGTGGAGCTGCTCCATCGCGCCCTCGTCGACCAGGACGATCGCGAGCTCCGCGTCCGCGTGGACGTGCAGCGCGTCGAGCGCGAAGGCGGCGAGGCGCTGGATGGCCTGCTCGTCGACCTCGACACCGGACTCGTTGTTGAGCTCGATGCTCACCGGGTGCCTCCTCGGGCGTCGTCCTGCGGGTACGGGGACTGCTGGCGGTCCTGCGGCGGCCGACCGCGGCGCTCGGCGCGGTTCGCACCGGCCGGGTCACCGACCGGTGCCGTGCCGCGACCGCCGGGGCGGTGCCCGGCCTGCTCCGCGAGGCGCTCCTCGTCGTAGACGGTGTAGGCGTCGACGATCCGGCCGACCAGGGTGTGCCGCACGACGTCCTCGCTGCCGAGCCGAGCGAAGTGGATGTCCTCGACGTCGCCGAGGATGCGCGTGACGAGCCGCAGACCGGACAGGTTGCCCGGCAGGTCCACCTGGGTGATGTCACCGGTGACGACCATCTTCGAGCCGAAGCCCAGGCGCGTCAGGAACATCTTCATCTGCTCGGGCGTGGTGTTCTGCGCCTCGTCGAGGATGACGAACGAGTCGTTCAGCGTCCGCCCACGCATGTACGCCAGCGGCGCGACCTCGACCGTGCCGGCCGCGAGCAGCTTCGGCACGAGCTCGGGGTCCATCATCTCGTTGAGCGCGTCGTAGAGCGGCCGCAGGTACGGGTCGATCTTGTCGGTGAGCGTGCCGGGCAGGAAGCCGAGCCGCTCGCCCGCCTCGACCGCCGGCCGCGTGAGGATGATGCGGGTGACCTCGCGCCGCTGCAGGGCCTGCACGGCCTTCGCCATCGCCAGGTAGGTCTTGCCGGTACCTGCCGGGCCGATGCCGAACGTGATCGTGTGGTGGTCGATGGCGTCGACGTAGGCGCGCTGCCCGTCGGTCTTCGGCCGCACCGACTTGCCGCGGCTCGCCACGATCGGGGTGCCGAACGTGTCCGAGGGCTTGCGGTCCTCGTCGAGGATCCGCGCCGAGGTCGGGATGTCGGCCGGACCGATGTCCTGCCCGCGCTTCACCATGCCGACGAGCTCGTCGACGAGCGCGTGGGCACGGGCGACGTCGCGCTCGGGCCCGGTGAGCGAGACCTCGTTGCCGCGGACGAGCACCCGGACGCCCGGGTACTGCCGCTCGACCGTCCTGAGCAGACGGTCCTGCGGGCCGAGGAGCTGGACCATCGCGATGCCGTCGACCCGGATGTCGACGACGACGTCGGACGGGTCGGACACGGGTCGGGTCGTGGGTCGGTCCGGTGCGGGTGCGTCGGACGCGGGGTGGACGGAGTCGTCAACCGGCAAGGAGATTCCCTTCGTGCAGATCACCTGCGAGGACGTGCGCGTGCACGTGGAACACGGTCTGACCGGCGGCTTCGCCGGTGTTGAAGACGAGTCGGAACTGGCCGTCCGCCCGCTCGTCGGCGATGCGACGGGCGGTGGCGACCACGTGGGCGAGCAGGTCCGGGTCGCCGGCGGCGAGCTCGGTCACGTCGCGGTACTGCTCGGTCTTGGGGATCACGAGCACGTGCACCGGGGCCTTCGGCGCGATGTCCTCGATCGCGATCACCCGGTCGTCCTCCGCGACGATCGTCGCGGGGATCGCACGGGCGATGATCTTCGAGAAGACGCTCGGCTCGCTGCTGCTCATGACTCCATCGTAGAACCCACGACCGACGTGGACCCTTCCCGGTCCGGCTACCAGCGGCCCAGCCGCGTCTGCAGGACGGCCAGCGCCGCCGGTCCGGCGGTCGAGGTGCGCAGCACGGTGTCACCGAGACGGACCCGCACGGCGCCCGCGGCCTCGAGCCGGTCGAACTCCGAGCCGTCGATCCCGCCCTCCGGGCCGACCACCAGGACGATCTCCTCGACGTCGGCCGGCGGTTCCCACGCAGAGAGCCGCACCGCACCCACCGGGTCCAGCACGACCAGCGCACGCCGCGCCTCCCGGCCGACCGCCGCGAGCTGCGCCGTCGTCACCGGCGCCGACACGGTGGGCACGCGCGACCGGACCGCCTGCTTGGCAGCCTCCTGCGCGATGGCCGCCCAGCGGGCGCGCCCCTTCTCGACCTTCGCGCCGTCCCACCGCGACACGCTGCGGGCGGCGGACCACGGGACGATCCGGTCGACGCCGATCTCGGTCCCCGCCTGCACCGCCATCTCGTCGCGGCCGCCCTTCGCGAGTGCCTGGACGAGCACGAGCGCCGGACGCGGCTGCGGCTCGACCGTCACGTCGTCGACGGTGAGCGTCAGCTCGTCGCGACCCGTCGCCGTGACCGCGCCGGAGACGACCGTGCCCTGCCCGTCGGCGATCCGCAGGACCTCGCCGACCCGGACGCGCGCGACCGAGACCGCGTGCCGCCCCTCGGCACCGTCGAGCCGGACCGGGTCGCCGACCCCGACGCCGTCGAGCGCGCCGGGACCGACCAGGTGGAGCGAGGCCATCAGAAGTTGAAGAACCGGTCGCGGAGCTTGCCGAACATGCCCTGCTGGAACCGGGCGAGCTGCGGCTTCGCGGCCTTGTGCGACTTCGCGAGCTGTTCGACGAGCTGGCGCTCCTTGTGCGAGAGCTTCGTCGGCGTCACGACCTGCACGCCGACCCGCAGGTCTCCGCGCCCGGCACCGCGCAGCTTCGTCACGCCGCGGTCCTTGATCACGAGGACGTCGGCGCTCTGCACGCCGGGCCGGACCTCGAGCTCGACCGGGCCGTCGAGGCCGTCGATCGTGGTGTTGGTGCCGAGGATCGCGTCGGTCATCTGGACCTCGAGCGTCGCGAGCAGGTCGTCGCCCTCGCGGCTGTAGACGTCGTGGTGCCGCACCTTCACCTCGAGGTACAGGTCACCCGACGGGCCGCCGGCGGGACCGACCTCGCCCTGGCCGGGCATCTGCAGGCGCAGACCGGTCTCGACGCCCGCGGGGACGTCGACCGGGACGGTCCGGCGCGCACGGACGCGGCCCTGCCCCTGGCACGTCGGGCACGGGCTGGGGATGACGGTGCCGTAGCCGCGGCAGGTGCCGCAGGGCGCGCTCGTCACGACGTTGCCGAGCAGCGAGCGGACCTGGCGCTGGATGTGGCCGGAGCCGCCGCAGATGTCGCACGTGCGCGGGCTCGTGCCGGGCGCACAGCACGAGCCGTGGCAGGTCTCGCACAGCACGGCCGTGTCGACCTCGACGTCCTTGTGGGTGCCGAAGACGACCTCGTCGAGGTCGACCTCGATCCGGAGCAGGGCGTCCTGTCCGCGCTCGGCGCGGCTCCGCGGACCGTTCCCCCGGCCGCCGCCACCGCCGCCGCCGAAGAAGGCGTCGAAGATGTCGCTGAAGCCGCCGGCCGCGCCGCCGCCGAAGGGGCTGTCTGCCTGCGGGCCGGCGTCGTAGCGCCGCCGCTGCTCGGGGTCGCTCAGCACGTCGTACGCGTGCGTCACGTCCTTGAAGCGCTCGGCGGCGTCCGGGCTCGGGTTGACGTCCGGGTGCAGCTCGCGCGCCAGCCGTCGGTAGGCCTTCTTGATGTCGGCATCGGAGGCGTCCGGCTGGACGCCGAGGACGTCGTAGTGGTCTGCCACGGTTCCCTCAGTCGGTTTCGGTTCGGTCGGTGGGTCGCGGCTCGCGCCGCGGTTCGGTCTGGAGGCGCGGAGCGGGTCCGCAGGGCACCGTGCGTCGGGCTCGGTGACCGGTCAATGTTCGCCCAGCAGCTTGGACAGGTACCGTGCGACCGCGCGGACCGCGGCCATGTTCGTGCCGTAGTCCATGCGGGTCGGGCCGAGGACGCCCAGACGGGCGACCGCTCCCCCGCCGGCGAGGTACCCGCCGGCGACGATGCTGGTGGCGTCGAGGCCGTACTCGGCGTTCTCGGCGCCGATGCTGGCGGCCACCGCGACGTCGTCGACCTGCATCTCGCCGAACAACCGGAGCAGGGTCACCTGTTCCTCGATCGCCTCGAGCACGGGGAACAGGCCGCCGGTGAAGTCCCGCTCGCTCTTGGCGAGGTTCGCGGCGCCCGCCATCACCAGGCGGTCCTGCCGGTTCGCGGCGACCTGCTCGATGAGCGTCGCGACGACCACCCCACCGAGGGTCTGCGCGTCGGCACGGAGCTGCCGCGGGACCTCGCGGAGGGCCCGGGGGACGTCCTGCAGGAGCAGGCCGACCGAGGCGCCGTTCACGACGGTGCGGAGCTCGGTGAGGGCGGTCTCGTCGAGCGCGACGTCGGTCTCCACGACCCGCTGCTCGACCCGGGCGGTGTCCGTGATGAGGACGACCATGAGCCGGGTGTCGCCCAGGCGCACGAGCTCGACGTGCTGCACGCGGGCCCGCACCATCGACGGGTACTGCACGAGGGCGACCTGGTTCGTGAGCTGGCTGAGGAGCCGGACCGTGCGGCCGAGGACCTCGTCGAGGTCGTTGGGGGTGCCGAGGAACGTCTCGATCGCGTGCCGCTGCGCGCTCGAGAGCGGGCGGGCGGCGGCCAGGTGGTCGACGAAGACCCGGTAGCCCTTGTCGGTCGGGACCCGCCCGGACGAGGTGTGCGGGGCGACGATGAGCTGCTCGTCCTCGAGCTGGGCCATGTCGTTGCGGATCGTGGCGGCGCTGACGCCGAAGGCGTGGCGGTCGACGATCGTCTTCGAACCGACCGGTTCGCGCGACGCGACGTAGTCCCGCACGATGGCCTTGAGGACCTCGAGGGAGCGTTCGCTGACCATCCGGACCCCTTCCGTTCGATGCTGGCACTCGGACGTGTCGACTGCTGATCCTACGCCCGACCGCCGACGCACCGGGACCGGGGCGGTCCCTCCCGGTACGCTCGCCGCATGAGCTACGGACAGCAGCCCGGTGGGCCCTACGGACAGCAGCAGCCGGGCGGACCCGGCAACCCGCAGGGGCCGCAGTACCCGGCGGGGTACACGCAGCCCCAGCCGATGTCGCCCGAGGACCAGCGCCTCTGGGCGACCCTGACGCACGTCGGCGGCATCTTCTCCAGCCTCGTCGTGCCGGTCATCGCCTACCTGGTGCTGCGCGACCGCGGCCAGTTCATCCGCGAGCACACCCGCCAGGCGCTGAACTTCCACATCACGATGGCGATCGCCGGAGTCGTCTGCAGCGTGCTGACGATCGTGCTCATCGGCTTCGTGCTGCTGCCGGTCCTCGGCGTGCTCGTGATCATCTTCGCCGTCATCGCGGCGATCGCGGCCAACCGCGGGGACTTCTACCACTACCCCCTCACGATCGAGTTCATCAAGCAGTAGCAGCGGTCGCCAGCGCTCAGTCGAGCAGCTCGCGGACCACGGCGTCCGCGAGCAGGCGACCCTGCAGGGTCAGCTCGATGCGTCCCCGCACCGCGGCCGACCCGTCCACGAGACCGCGTGCGATGAGTCCCGCGACCCGGCCACGCGCCTCCCGGCCGAGTTCCGACGTCGCGAGCTCACCCCGCACCCGGGCGGCGAGGAGCACGCGCTCGACGTACCGGGTCTCGTCGTCGAGGGTCTCGCGCCCCGCGGCGGGCGACGTCCCGCCGAGCACCCGGTTCGCGTACGCGGCCGGGTGCTTGACGTTCCACCAGCGCGTGCCGGCCACCGCCGAGTGCGCGCCGGGACCGACGCCCCACCAGTCGTGGCCCTTCCAGTAGGACAGGTTGTGGCGGCTGGCGTGCTGCGCGGTGCCGCCCTGCGCGTCGAGGCGCGCCCAGTTGGAGACCTCGTACCAGCCGTAGCCCGCGTCGGACAGGGTCCGGTCGGCGAGCTCGTACATGTCGGCGGCGAGGTCGTCGTCCGGTGCCGGCAGCTCGCCGCGGGCGACCATGCGGCCCATCGCCGTGCCCTCCTCGACGATCAGCGAGTAGGCCGACACGTGGTCCGGCGCGCACGCCAGGGCCGCGTCGAGCGAGCGACGCCAGTCGTCGAGCGACTCCCCCGGGGTCGAGTAGATGAGGTCGAGGCTGACGTCGAGCCCCTCCCGCTCCGCCAGGTCGACCACGAGCGGGACGCGCTCGGGGTCGTGCGTGCGGTCGAGGGTCGCGAGCACGTGCGGGACCGCCGACTGCATGCCGTAGCTCATCCGGGTGAACCCACCGCGGCGCAGGGTGGCGACGGACTCGGCGTCCACCGAGTCGGGGTTCGCCTCGGTCGTGACCTCGGCGCCGGGCAGGATGCCCCACGTGTCGTCGATCGCGCGGAGGATCATCACGAGGTCGTCCGCGGGCAGCATGGTGGGCGTCCCACCGCCGAAGAAGACCGTGGAGACCGGTCGCCGCGGGACCCCGGAGCGGTCGAGGACCTCGGCCGCCCAGCGGATCTCCTGCACGGCGTGGCCGGCGTAGTCGTCACGACGCACGCCGCGCAGCTCGGACGCCGTGTAGGTGTTGAAGTCGCAGTAGCCGCAGCGCACCCGGCAGAACGGGACGTGCACGTAGACGCCGAAGGGGACGTCGCCGGCGCCGGGACCGGGGGTGACCAGGCCGTCCGCGGGAGCGGGATCGGCGATCGGGAGAGCACTCGGCATGGACTCCATTGTCGGCCATGATGGAGCCATGGAGCACCACACCGTCCCCACCACGGTGCTGTGGGACATCGACGGCACCCTCGTGCTGAACGCCGCCTCGCCGGGGAACCTGCACCACCTGGCACTCGAACGCGCCGTCGGTCGCGACCTGGTGCTGCGCGTCGGACACCAGCACGGCCGCACCGACGCCGGGCTCATCGCCGAGCACGTGCGCGCGCACGACCTCGACGACGCCCTCATCCCCACCGTCAGCCGGCACCTGCGCGACCTGACCGACGAGCGGTTCCACCGGGGCGAACGACGCGCGCCCGCTCCTGGAGCCGTCGCGCTGGTCCACCGCTTCGCCCGGCTCGGGTGGCGGAACGGCCTGCTCACCGGCAACTCGGCGCACCGGGCCCGGGTGAAGCTCGCCGGTGCCGGGTTCGACGTCGGCGCCTTCGACTGGGACCACTCGTACTTCGGGGACGAGGAGGTCGAGCGGACCGGGGTGACCACCCTCGCCGCAGCGGCCCTCGCCGGCACACGGGCCGTGATCGTCGGCGACACCCCGCGGGACGGGGAGGCGGCCGATGCCGTGGGGATCCCGTTCGTGGCGGTGGCGACCGGGGTCTACGACGTCGAGGCGCTCCGGGCGACGAGCGCGGTGGCCGTCGCACGGGACTGCGTGCAGGACGCGCAGCTGCTCGAGGACGCGATCGCCGCGGTGCCGCCGCTGGGCTGAGGGCTGGTCGGCGGCTGCGGGGATGGTCGGCGCTGCGGGCCGTGCGGCGCTGCGGGGCTAGTCGCCGCGCAGGGCCGCCAGGTACTTCGCCGCCATCGTGCGCTGCTGCCGACGAAGGAACGGCGCGACGAGGGCCCACTTCCGGCTGGCCGGCTGCGAGAACTGCCGCACCTGCAACCACACCGAGCCGTCGCTCGTGCGCTCGACGACGAAGGACTCCTCGCCGGAGAGCGGATGCCCCTCGAGCGTGCCGTAGGCGAACCCCTTGCGGTCCGTCTCGTCGATGATCGACACCACGCGCACGGGCGCGTGCACGGTCTGCCCGAAGGCGTGCATCTCGAGGGTCGCGGTCGTGCCGGCGGTGACGAGCGGGGTGCCGTCCGCGGCGAACCGCTCGACCCGGGGCGTGCCGATCGAGGCGGGTGCGACCGGCACGCCGTGCTCGTCGAAGGTCACCGGGTTGTACCGGACCTCGTCGTCGTCGGGCTGGTCGCCGACGACGACGCGGATGCCGCTGCGCTCCTGGATCTGCCAGGTCAGCGCCTGGGTCACCGCGGTCTCGAAGCGCTGGTCACCGTGGCCGATGCGCGCACGGGACTCCGCCGGGGTGAAGCCCTCCGGCGGGTAGGTCATGAGGTCCGCCGCCTGGGTGGCACCGACGGCACCGTAGGTCAGGGCGGTCCGGTACGTGCCGCGGGAACTCATGGAGCCATCGTACCGGCGCAGCCGTGGAGGCCGTCGCGCCGGTGCGGGACGCGCACGAGGTCAGCGGGGCGTGACCGCGATGTTCCGCCACTGCGCCTCGAGCCCCTGCTCGCGGATGCCGACCGCACCGGTGGTCAGCGAGCAGCTGCCGAAGTCCGCCTTCCCCTGCACCGGTGTCCCGCCGGCCGAGGGCGAGGCGGTCGCCGTGATCGTGCAGCCCACGGCCTCGACGGTGAGGTGCCACCACTCCTCGGCCTGCACCGTGCGGCCGAACGACACGAAGGTCCCGGTGAACCCCGGGTTCTTGTGCTCACCGATGACCATGCCCGATGCGCTGAGGCCCACGTAGTAGGCGCGGAGGGAGTCCGGGCCGGTGGACGGGTCGTTCACTCGGACGTTGAAGCCCGCGTCGGTCCCACCGGTCGGCTTCCGCATCAGCCGGACGTCGCCGGTCAGCGTCATGTCGCCCCAGACCCGGTTGAGGACCTGCTTGTCGCCGTCCTGGCCGGAGTACGTGACGCTGCGGATCCGCTCCTCGGGCTGGTCGATCGCCCAGGTGCCGCCGTAGACCCGCGCGGGAGCGCCGTCCTCGAAGCGGCCGGTCGTCAGGGTCGAGTTGTACGGGGCCGACGCCACGGAGGCCGACAGTGCGCCGGCGGTCACGGTGACGAACCGGAAGCCGGCCGCGCTCGCGTTGCCGCGCAGGCCGACCGCGCCCTTCGTCAGGCAGTCGGTCGACGACTCCGAGGCGTTGACCTTCGTCCAGTCGTTCGCGCCGACGGTCGATGACCACGCGGTGATGCCGCACCCGGCCGCCTGGACGACGACGTGGTAGTACTGCCCGGCGCGGAGCGTGCCCGCGATGGTCGACCGCGCCAGCGGAGTGGTCGTGCCGTTGTTCGTCCGGCTGATCGCCAGCGTGTTGTCCGTCAGCGAGAGACCGACCGAGTAGCCGGTGAAGGCGTTCGTGCCCGTCGCGGGCTGCGTGACGCGGACCAGGAGCCCGGCGTCCGTTCCGGAGTTCACCTGCACGTCGGCCTGCATGGTGTAGTCGGTCCATCCGGGGTCGCCGGTCACGGCCTTCGGCCCGTCGGACGAGCCGGACGTCTCGGTGAAGGTGCCGTACCCGTTCACGGTCTGCGTCGTCCACGTGCCGTTGTACGTCCGCCACGCCCCCTGACCGCCGGCGAAGGAGTCGCGGAACGGCAGGTTCGTCCGGGAGTAGTCCGACGCCGTGCTCGCGGCACTCCGGTTCGACAGCGCCGCGGTGTACGCGGCCTGCGTCGAGCCGGACGTCGTGGTGACGCCGGTCACCAGGGCCAGCACGGCGACGGCGAGCACGCCGAGCAGGGTCGCGGGCCGGAGGGTCACGGGCGGGAGGCTCACGAGGCCACCGCCGGCTCGACGTCCTCGTCCCGGGTCCCCGCCGGTCGCCCGCCGCGGTACCGCGGCCGCGCGAGCAGGACACCGACGACGAGCGGCACGGCGCAGAGCACCACGAGGGCCACCCACCCGGCGGGGGTCAGGTCGAGCCGCGCCGCGATCGCCACCGCCCCGTCGGTCCCGGGCGGCAGGGGCACCTGCCCGACCGCCCCGCTGACGAGCCGCTCGGACGCGCCGGCCGGTCCGACGGCGCGGACCGGCAGCAGCCCCGTGGACACGACGTCCGCGACCGGTCGGGCACCCGCCTCGACCCCGGTCACCACGAGCGCGACGAAGGGGCGGAAGACCGCGACCACGACGGCGAGGACGACGCTCACGCCGACGAGCCGGGCGGCGGTGCGACCGGCGCGACCGGGGAGGAACCCGGTGAGGAGCCAGACGACGCCGACGCCTCCGACCGCCCAGGGCAGCATCCGGAGCACCCAGCCCGCACCCGGCAGCACCGCGACGACCCGGCCGACGACGTCGCCGCGGGTGATGGTCCAGGCGTCCGCCGCGCCGTTCGCGTCGCCCTTGGTCGTGATCGCGCCGTCCGCGACCGCGGTGATGCGGTGCGTGTAGGGCAGCCGCGCCGCCGTGCCCCCGCCCGCCGCGACCGGCGGCACGAAGGTGACGACGTCGCCGACGGCCAGACGGTGCTGTCCCGGCGGCACCGTCACGACGAGCGAACCCACGGGCGCCGTGCGGCCCATCGACGGCGTCCGGACGTCGAAGGTGCGGACGCCGGCGGCCATCGCGGCGCCGACGACGAGCAGCACGAGCAGGACCGCGCCGACCGTGACGACGACCCGGACCGGCACCGCCCGACCCGGGGCACGCCGGCGACGGGGCACCGCGGTGCCGCCGACACCGGCCACGAGTCCGCCGGTCATGCGGTGAACGTCCACACGAGGGACTGGTTCATGGTCTGCGCCTGCGAGTCGTTCGGCGCCGCGGGGTCGAGAGCGACCGTCACGGTCGCCGTCCCGCCCTGGCCGGCAGCCGGAGCGGGGCTGATGGCGAAGCTCTTGCCGCCGATCGCGCCCGCGTTCTGCTTGGAGATGACGGTCGTCGTCCCCGACGGCGTCGTCCACGTCACGGTGACGAGCAGCCAGTAGCAGATGCTGTTCGAGGTCGAGACGGTGCCGTTGCAGACCCCGGGAGCGAGGGAGAACGCCGACGCTGCGACCCCGCCGGTGTTCTTGATCACCGTCGAGGTGCCGCGCGTGGTGTCCCCCGGCCGGAGGTTCGTGCCGGCGTACAGGTCGGTCGAGCACGTCGTGGTGCCCGTGGCGGTGCTCCGGCACGCCACGGTCGACGCGTCCGGACCCTGCGTCATCTCGATCGAGACGGTGTTCGCCGTGTTCGTGGTGTTCGAGATCGATGCCGTGTACGCCGACATCGTGCCGGTCGTCGTCAGCGCGAGGGCGACCGAGGCGACGAGTCCCGCCGCCGCGATGAACCAGCCCGTGCGCACCGGGGTGCGGCGGACGACCGTCGAGTGCCTGCCCACGACGGCACCGTCAGGCGGAGAAGGTGAAGGTGAGGGCCTGGGAGAGGGTCACGCCGGACGTCGGCGCGGTGGCGTTCTGCGGCAGCGAGACCTGCACGGTGAGCGGGATGCGCTCGTTCGCCGCGGGCGGGTTCGGCAGCGTGATCGCGTTGGCCGCCAGGTACGCGGGCGTCGTGGAGGCGGGCAGCACGTCCGCACCACGCCACGTCATCTTCACGACGAGCTGGTTGCAGAGGTCCGAGCCGCTCGCGGGCGAGGTGGCGCAGGGGCCGCCCGTGAGTCGGAACCCGGTGGGCGTCGCCGTCCCGGTGTTCGCGAAGTAGATCGTCTGGGTGGTCGAGGAGTCCCCGGGACGCAGCGACTCCCCGCCGTAGAGGTTCGGGTCGGTGCAGCTCGCCGTGCCGTCGGAACCGGTGGTGCAGGCTCCGGGCGACCCGTCGGCAGTGGTCTCCGCGATCCGGATCGTGGAGGTGGACACCGTGTTGGTGCCGTGCAGGAAGGCCTGCGTGAAGACGGACAGCGTGCCGCTGAAGGTCAGCGCGAGCACCACCGCGGCGGCGAGGCCGGCGGCGATGACGGCGAGGTTGAGACGCTGCCGCTGTGCGCGGCTGACAGGTGTTGCATGACGGGACATCGGGTTCGCACCTCCGTGTGCACCCGGGTCGGGAACGATCGCCGCGCAGGGTCGCGCGCGATCGCAGCGGCCGGGTCCGCTGAACTGAGTGGTGTTCACCACCACACGGTCACATGCGACTGTATAGACCTGCAGCCGTTCTGGGTCCCCCAAAGTACGGGCAGACAGAACGGTCCGCCCTGTTCGGGAGCGTGTCAGCGCGTCGGACGGCGCCTCGACCGGTGCGCCGTCCTGCGGGAAGCGGATGACCGGGGCGGACCTGGGGAGGGTCCCGCCCCTACTTCTTCTTCTCTTCGACGTCCCCGGAGAGCGCCGCGATGAAGGCTTCCTGCGGCACCTCGACGCGACCCACCATCTTCATGCGCTTCTTGCCCTCCTTCTGCTTCTCGAGGAGCTTGCGCTTGCGGGTGATGTCACCGCCGTAGCACTTCGCGAGGACGTCCTTGCGCATCGCCCGGATGCTCTCGCGGGCGATGATCCGGGCGCCGATCGCAGCCTGGATCGGGACCTCGAACTGCTGGCGCGGGATGAGCTTGCGGAGCCGCTCGGTCATGAGTGTGCCGTAGGCGTAGGCCTTGTCGCGGTGCACGATCGCGCTGAAGGCGTCGACCTGTTCGCCCTGCAGCAGGATGTCGACCTTGACGAGGTCGGCTGCCTGATCGCCGGTCGGCTCGTAGTCGAGCGAGGCGTAGCCCTGCGTCTTGCTCTTCAGCTGGTCGAAGAAGTCGAAGACGATCTCGCCGAGGGGCATCTCGTACCGGATCTCGACGCGGTCCTCGCCGAGGTACTCCATGCCGAGCAGGGAGCCGCGGCGCGACTGGCACAGTTCCATGATCGCGCCGACGTAGTCCTTCGGCGCGAGGATCGCGGCGCGGACCATGGGCTCGCGGACCTCGACGATGCGACCGCCCGGGAACTCGGACGGGTTCGTGACCTCGGTCACGGTCGTGTCCTCGTTCGTGACCTCGTAGATCACGCTCGGGGCCGTCGTGATGAGGTCGAGGCCGAACTCACGCGAGAGGCGCTCGGTGATGATCTCGAGGTGCAACAGGCCGAGGAAGCCGCAGCGGAAGCCGAAGCCGAGCGCCACGGAGGTCTCCGGCTCGTACACGAGCGCCGCGTCCGAGAGCTTGAGCTTGTCGAGGGCCTCGCGCAGGTCGGGGTAGTCGGAGCCGTCGATCGGGTACAGCCCCGAGAACACCATCGGCTTCGGGTCCGTGTAGCCCGGCAGGGCCTCGGTCGCGGGCTTCTGCGCCGTCGTGACCGTGTCGCCGACCTTCGACTGCCGGACGTCCTTCACTCCGGTGATCAGGTAACCGACCTCACCGACCGAGAGCCCCTTCGTGGGCTTCGGCTCGGGCGACGACACACCGATCTCGAGGATCTCGTGCGTCGACCTGGTCGACATCATCTGGACCTTCTCGCGCGGGTGGATCGTGCCATCGATCATCCGGACGTAGGTCACCACACCGCGGTAGCTGTCGTAGACCGAGTCGAAGATCATCGCGCGGGGTGCCGCCTCGACGTCGCCGACGGGGGCCGGCACGGTGCGGACCACGCGGTCGAGGAGCTCGGCGACACCGACACCGGTCTTGCCCGAGACGCGGAGGACGTCCTCCGGCTTGCCGCCGATGAGCTGCGCGAGCTCGGCGGCGTACTTGTCCGGGTCGGCGGCGGGCAGGTCGATCTTGTTGAGCACCGGGATGATCTCGAGGTCGTTCTCGAGCGCCAGGTAGAGGTTGGCCAGCGTCTGTGCCTCGATGCCCTGCGCGGCGTCGACGAGCAGGATCGCGCCCTCGCACGCGGCGAGCGAGCGGGAGACCTCGTACGAGAAGTCGACGTGCCCCGGCGTGTCGATCATGTTCAGCGCGAAGGTCTCGCCGTCGAGCTCCCACGGCATGCGCACGGCCTGCGACTTGATCGTGATGCCGCGTTCGCGCTCGATGTCCATCCGGTCGAGGTACTGCGCACGCATCGCGCGGTCCTCGACGATGCCGGTGATCTGCAGCATGCGGTCGGCCAGCGTGGACTTGCCGTGGTCGATGTGCGCGATGATGCAGAAGTTGCGGATCGCCTCGGCCGGGGTCGCGGCGGGCTCGAGCGGCGCGGATGCTTGTGGGCTCACGGTTCCTCAGGGGTCGGTGCGGTCGGACGATTGTCCCACGGTTGTGCGCGCGCAGCGCGCATCCGGTGCTGCCCTGTGGGAACCGGGCGCGACGCCACGACTGTGCAGGACGGACGGGAGGCGCGCGGCGGGGCCGGCGCGGGCCTCCCGTCCGTCAGGCGGTCACCGTGGCGGGCGTCGGCAGTGCGCCCAGGCCGCGGCGCAGGTCCTCCGGGGTGGCCGCGAGGCACACGCGGACCCAGCCCTCGCCGGACCGGCCGAAGGCGCTGCCGGGCGCGACCGCGACGTGCTCGCGGTGCAGGAGCGCCAGCGCCCACTCGGCGACGTCGCCTCCGGAGGCGTGCGAGACGTCGATCCACAGGTAGAAGGCCCCGCGGGGGTCGAGGTAGCGGATGCCGCCGGCGTCGAGGACCTCCTTCGCCACCGCCAGGTTGGCGCGGTAGTGCTCGCGGGCGTCCTGCACGGCCTGGTGGTCGCCGACGATCGCCGCGAGCGCGGCCCACTGGTCGGGCTCGGCGACGCAGCTGATCATCGCCTCCTGCGTCGTGCGCATGGTCGGCCCGAGTCCCTTCGGCGTCACGAGGTACCCGACGCGGACGCCGGTCATGGCGTAGGTCTTGCTCAGCGAGAACGCCGTGAAGACCCGGTCGTCCGCGTCGAGCGCGGCGATGCTCACGTGGCGCGTGCCGTGGGTGAAGTACTCGTAGACCTCGTCGCTGATCACCCACAGGTCGTGCCGCTTCGCCAGGGCGAGCAGCGCGCGGAGGGTCTCCTCGCCGAACACCGAGCCGAGGGGGTTCGACGGGGAGTTCACCACGATCGCCCGGGTGTGCTCGGTGATGCTCGCCTCGAGCGCCTCGAGGTCGGGCTCGAAGTCGTGCTGCGGTTCGAGCCGGTACGGCACCGGGGTCGCGCCGATGATGTGCGCGTTCATCGTGAAGGTCGTGTAGCCCGGGTCCGGCACGAGGACCTCGTCACCCGGGCTCAGCACGAGCGTCATCGCCTGGAACAGCGCCTGCGTCGCGCCGATCGTCAACCAGACCTGCTCCGGGTCGACGTCGATGCGGTTCTCGCGGCGGAGCTTGTCGCGGATCGCCGCCCGGAGGGGTGCGATGCCGCCGTTCGGCGTGTAGTCGGTGCGGTCCTCGGACCACGCGCGACGGGCGGCCTCGCCGATGTGCGGGGCGACGGCGACGTCCGGCTCGCCGATGACGAGCATCGCGACGTCGGTGCCGTCGGCCTGCAGCAGGGCGGCCTGCTCGTAGACGCGGCGGATGCCGGATGCGGGCACGGTCTCGATCCTGGGGGCGAGGGAGGGCACGTCGACACGGTAGCCGCTCGCGTGTTGCGGCCGCGTTTCGTCGGCGACGCGCGCGCGTCCGGTCCTTTGGCGCCAGCCCGTCCTGCTGGTAGTGTTGGTGGCTGGCTTCCGCGTTCCCCGCCCACGGGTGGAACGCGATGCGACCAAGGGCCCCTCTACCCAGCGGTCGCGACCACCCGTAGAGACGATCAAGGAGCAACACGCATGGCGAACATCAAGTCGCAGATGAAGCGCATCAAGACCAACCTGAAGGCCCAGGAGCGCAACAAGGCCTACCGCTCGGAGCTCAAGACGGTCATCCGTCACACGAACGAGGCCGTCGCCTCGGGCGACAAGGACAAGGCCGCTGCGGCGCTGGTCCTCGCCTCGAAGAAGCTCGACAAGGCCGTGAGCAAGGGCGTCATCCACAAGAACCAGGCGGCGAACCGCAAGTCGGCCATCGCCAAGAAGGTCTCGGCGCTCTGAGTCGCTGATCCTCGGGACGGTCCCTGACCGTCCTGCCGAGAGCCCCGCACCGGTGGTGCGGGGCTCTCGTCGTTCGCGGGTGGTGCGGGAGTGGCGGCGCGGCGACGTCTCTCATGGTGTCGAACCACGGTTGCGACGTCGAACCAGCGCGCACGGCTGGTTCGACGTCGCTTCCGTGGTTCGGAGCGGCGGCCGGCACAACCGGGAGCACGACGTGCGCAGCCGGCCGGGAGGCCCGGGTCGCCTCAGCGGTCCTCGCCGCGTCGGGCGATGGTGCGGACCATCACCTCGAGTGCGTAGTGCGCGTCGCGCGAACCACCCTTCACCGCGGTGTCCGCCGCAGCGATGCTCGTGATCGCGTTCGCCAGCCCGGCCTCGCTCCACCCCGCCACGTCACGCTGTGCGCGCTGGACCTGCCACGGCGCCATGCCGAGCGCGGACGCCGCCTGGCTGCTCGGGCCGCGGAAGGCGCTGACCTTCGCCATCGTGCGGATCTTGCTCGCGAACGCCGCGACGATCGGCACCGGGGCCTCCCCCGTCGCCAGCGCGTGCCGGAGCTCGACGATCGCCGGAGCCGACCGGCCCGCGAGCGCGATGTCGGCGACCTTGAACGCGTTCGTCTCGACGCGGCCACCGTAGTACTTGTCGACGACGCGGTCGGTGATCTCCTCGGCCTCGTCGGCGAGCAGCTGCCGGCACGCGGCGGCGAGCTCGGCCAGGTCGTCGGCGAAGGCCGCGACGAGCGTCCGCACCGCCGAGGGCGCGATCCGGCGTCGGGCCGCCCGGAACTCCGCGTTCACGAAGTCCGCCTTGTCGGTGTCGCGCTTGAGCTCGTCGCACTGCACCTCGACGCCGCCGCCGACACCGCTGCGGATGGTGTCGAGGAGCTTCTTCCCGCGCACACCGCCGCCGTGCCGCAGCACCAGGGTGACGTCGTCGGCCGGTGCCTGCAGGTAGCTGATCGTCTCGGTGATGAAGGCGTCGGTGCACTTCTCGACGTTGGTGACGCGCACGAGCCGGGGTTCGCCGAAGAGCGACGGGCTCGCCAGCGTCGCGAGGAGGCCGGGGGCGTACTGGTCCGCTTCGAGGTCGTGCACCTCGAGCGCCGGGTCCTCGCCCAGGAGCAGGTCACGGAGGACGCTGCTCGCACGCTCCGCCAGGAACTGCTCGGGTCCGGTGACGAGCACGACCGGTGCCGGGCGGACGCCCGACCACGGTACCTGGTCGATCTTCGCCGCGGCGCGCGCGGGCTTCTTGGCGGGCATGCGTTCCTTCCGTCGGCGCCGGGTCGAGCGGGTCCGGGCCTGCGTCGATCCTACGGGCCACCGGGGACGCTCCGCCGCCTGCCCCACGGCGTGCGGCGCTGCCGTGGGGTCCGCCGGTGGGCCGTCGTCCGCGGCACGCTCCGTCCAGACACGGAGCGCGCCTCCGCCGTCCCGTGACACGACGATCGTGCCCTGGCGGTCGGTCCGGAACGCGGTGGTCCCGGCCGCCCGGAGCGCGTCGAGTGCGGTCCGGGTCGGGTGTCCGTACGTGTTGTCCGCCCCGACGCCGATGAGCCCGACGGGTGCCGCGAGCTGCCGGTAGAGCGCGGGGTCCTGGTCGGACGACCCGTGGTGCGCGACCTTCACGACGTCCGGCCGGGTCTCGACGAGGGGCCGGAGCCGGCGCTGGGCGCGCTCCCCGAGGTCCCCGAGGAACACGCCG
The DNA here is from genome assembly GCF_903970945.1 of Curtobacterium sp. ME26. NCBI lineage: Bacteria > Bacillati > Actinomycetota > Actinomycetes > Micrococcales > Microbacteriaceae > Curtobacterium > Curtobacterium sp. ME26. The sequence goes on along the minus strand of NZ_CAJCKG010000014.1, from coordinate 49,981 downwards.
GAGACGCAGTGGTCGCACCCCGGTCCGGCGGCGGTCTCGAGGACCAGACTCGCGTCGTTGCCCGACGCCGCCGCCCCCGCCGGTGGCCACACCAGCCGCCAGCGGAGCCGTCCGAGGGTGCCCGCCGTGCCGTCGTCGCCGGTGCGGAGGTCGACCCCGGCGTCCTCGAGCACGTGGAGCACCCGGTCGTCCTCGGGCCTGCCCACCGGACCGACCAGCGCTCGGTCGGTCCGGTCCGCGACGGCCCCGACCGCGCCGACGTGGTCGCGGTCGAAGTGCGTGAGCACGAGCAGGTCGACCCGCCCGACCCCGAGCAGGTCGAGGCACCGGCGGAGCGCCGGCTCGTCGTCGCCGGTGTCGACGAGCGCCACCGGACCCCTGCCGTCGCGCACCAGCACGGCGTCGCCCTGCCCGACGTCGCAGGCGACGACCGACCAGTCCCCCGGCACGGTCCCCTGGACGACGAGCCGCGGCACGGCGACGACCCCGACACCGAGGACGACGACCGCTGCGGCGGCGACGAGCAGCCGTGCCCGCGTCCGCCCCCGTGCGAGCACGGCCGCGGCGACCGCCAGGCTGACCAGGCCCGCGGTGGCGGTCCCCGTGACGCCGACGGGCCAGTCGAGCTCGGCCGCCGGCAGCCCGGCGGTCGTCGTGGCGACGACCCCGATGCAGGCCGCGGGCACCCACGCGACGTGTGCCGTCACCGCCGCTCCCCACGGCCAGACCGGCGCGAGCAGGCACGCGAGGAGCCCCGTCACCGTGACCACCGGCGCGAGCGGTTCGGTCAGCAGGTTCGCCGGGACCGCGAAGGTCGGCAGCGTCGGGGACAGGACGACGGTGACCGGCCAGCACGCGACCTGCGCGGCGACGGGCACCGACAGGGCCGCCGCGAACGGGGTCCAGAGCCGTCGGGACAGCAGCGCGGTGAGCGGCGGGGCGAGGACGACGATCCCCGCGGTCGCCAGGACGGAGAGGGCGAAGGCGACCGAGCGGGCGTACCAGGGGTCCACGACGAGCATGCCGAGCACCGCGAGGGCGAGGAGCGGGACACCGCGCACCGGTCGCCCGGACAGTCGGACACCGAGGACCACCACCGCCATCACCGCGGCCCGGACGATCGAGGGGTCGGGGCGGACGAGCACCACGAACGCGACGAGGAACCCGCCCGCGAGGGCGGCGCGGCACGGCCGCGGGAGTCCGACGCCACGCCCCACGGCGACGACGAGCGCGACGACGACCGCGCAGTTCGACCCGGAGACGGCGGTGAGGTGGGTGAGCGCCGCGGTCTCCATGGCGGACTCGGTGCCGGGGTCGAGCCCGCTCCGGTCGCCGATCGCCAGACCGCGGAGCAGCGCGCCGCCCGGTTCCGGCAGGCCGTCGGTGACCCGCACGAACGCCTGCCGCACCCGGTCGGTCGCGGCGAGCACACCCGTCGGCGGGTCGACCGCCGGCGCCCCGCGGAGGAACACCACCGCCGCCTCGGGCCCGCCGCCGTCGTCCGACTCCACCGAGGCGCGCCCCGTGAGCACCGCTCCGGCGGGCGCTCGGGTCGGCACGGCCGGCACGATCCGGACCGGCACGTCCAGGCCCCCGGTCCCGCCGAGGCGCCGGAGCGTGCCGGTCGTCGACCGATCGGCGTCGCCGAGGTCGCGCGTGAGCACGACCTCGACCTCCGTCGTCCGTCCTGCGGCCTCGGCGAGCACCGCGGGCGACCGTTCCGGGTGCCCGACGCCGACCGCGACGCCGACGAGCGTGCAGCACGCCGCCGTGGTCGCGAGGAGGGCGAGCACCGGCGGCAGTGCCCGGACGCCGCTCCCGGTCCGCAGCACGAGCAGCGTGAGGACGACCACGCCGACCGCCCCCGTCGCGCCCACCGTCCACCACGCCGCTCCAGGCCGGCCGACGAGCAGTGCCGCGGTCACCCACGCCAGGGCGACCGGACCGCCGAGTCGCAGGTCGGCGGGGTACGGTGCCGGGTCCACTCGCCCGACCCCTCAGACCCGGACCCGGTCGCGCAGGTCGTCGAGGCGCGCCTGCCCGATGCCGCTGACGTCGAGCAGGTCGTCGACCGACGAGAACCCGCCGTGCTCCTCGCGCCACGCGATGATCCGCCCGGCGAGTGCCGGTCCGATGCCCGGGAGGGTCTCGAGCGTCGCCTGGTCCGCCGTGTTCAGGTCGACGACCGCGTCCGGCCCGCCGGCGGCGCTGCCCACCCCGCCGCCCCCCCCGCTGCCCGCCCCGCCGCCCACCCCGCCGCTGCCGCCCGTGACGTCCGGACCGAGCGCCTCGGGGACCGACGTCTCGCCCACCCGCGGCACGTAGAGCCGTTCGCCGTCGACGACCGCCCGGGCGAGGTTCAGCCGCGCGAGGTCCGCATCCGCCGCCGCTCCCCCGGCACGCTCCAGCACGGCGTCCACGCGGGTCCCGACGGGGACCTCGACGACCCCCGCGTGCCGGACGGCACCGAGCACGTACACCGCGGCGACTGCCGCGGACGCGGACGGCGCGACGCTCCCGACCGCGGCGGGACCGCTCGGGACCGGACCCCCGCCGGACGGCGACGGGACCGTCGGAGCCGGCTGCGAGCCTCCCGTCACGGTCACCTCGCCCGACGACCGCCCGCGCAGCGTCCCGACCGCCACGACCACGAGGGCGACGACGACCACCACCGCGGCGAGCACCAGTGCCGCCCGCGGGCTCAGCGTGCACCGCTCCCACCACCGCGCCCCGGTCGACGCGGAGCCGGACGAGGGCGACGTGACGGGCGGGTCGTGGGACATGACCGGCACGCTAGGGCGCACCCGCACACGAGGACGGCCCGGCGACTCCGCACTGTGGAGGAGGCCGCCGGGCCGGTCGACTGGGGAGGAGTGGTGTCAGCCCTTGATGGCGATGTTCACGAGCTTCGGTGCCCGGACGATCACCTTCACGATCTCCCGGTCGCCGATGTACCGCTGGACGTTCGCCGACGACCGTGCGAGCTGCTCGAGCTCGTCGGCCTCGATCGACTTCGACACCTCGAACGAGTCGCGCACCTTGCCGTTGACCTGCACGACCGCGGTCAGCGTGTCCTGCACGAGCAGCGTCGGGTCGGCCTTCCGCCAGCCGTGGGTGGCGACGGTGGCCTCGTGTCCCAGCTTCTCCCACATCTCCTCGCCGGTGTACGGCGCGAAGACGCTCAGGGCGAGCGCGACGGTCTCGACGGCCTCGCGGACGGCGGGGTCGCCCGCGCCGGGGCCGCTGTCGATCGCCTTGCGGGTGACGTTGACCAGGTCCATGAGCCGCGCGATGACGACGTTGAACTTGAACGCCTCCATGAGCCCGGGGGCGTCGGCGAGGAACCGGTGCGTGACCTGCCGGAGCGCCCGGTCGCCGTCCGCCCAGACCGCGTCACGGGACGATGTGACGTCGAGCGCCAGGCGGTACGCGCGGGCCAGGAAGCGCGCGGACGCCGACGGCGACACGTCCTCCCAGTTGATGTCGTCCTCCGGCGGTCCGGCGAAGCCCATCACGAGACGGATCGCGTCGACGCCGTTCGCGTCGAGCTCGTCGCCGAGCGAGACGCCGCCCTTCGACTTCGACATCTTCGAGCCGCCCGACAGCACCATGCCCTGGTTGAGCAGCGCCGAGAACGGCTCGGTGAAGTCGAGGTACCCGAGGTCGAACAGGACCTTCGTCACGAAGCGCGCGTACAGCAGGTGCAGGATCGCGTGCTCGATGCCGCCGATGTACTGGTCGACCGGCGCCCACTTCCGCGCGGCCGACGGGTCGAACGCCTGCGTGTCGTCCTGCGCGGACAGGAAGCGCAGGAAGTACCACGACGAGTCGACGAAGGTGTCCATCGTGTCGGTGTCCCGCAGCGCGGGCGTCCCGTCGACGGGGTTCGGCACGTTCACCCAGTCGGTCGCCCCGCCGAGCGGCGAGGTGCCCTTCGGCTTGAGGTCGAGGCCCTCGGTCGACGGCAGGCGCACCGGCAGCTGGTCCATCGGGACCGGGTGCTCGGTGCCGTCGGCGCCGTGGATGATCGGGATCGGGGTCCCCCAGAAGCGCTGGCGCGAGATGAGCCAGTCGCGCAGGCGGTACGTCTTGGCGGCACGGCCGGTACCGCGCTCCTCGAGCAGCGAGATCGCGGCGGTGATCGCGTGCTGCTTCGACATCCCGTCGAGCGGGCCGGAGTTGATCATCCGCCCCTGGCCGGTGAGGGCCTCGCCGGTCGACGCCGGGTCGAGCGCGGGCAGGTCCTCGAGCGTCGCGCCCTCGGGGATGACCGGGATCGCACCGGTGACGGGCTGGTTCGTGTCGACGACGACCTTGACGGGCAGGTCGAAGGCCCGTGCGAAGTCGAGGTCGCGCTGGTCGTGCGCGGGCACGGCCATGACCGCGCCGTGGCCGTAGTCGGCGAGCACGTAGTCCGCGGCCCAGATCGGCAGGCGCTCCCCCGTGAGCGGGTGGATCGCCGAGCGGCCGAGCGGCACACCGGTCTTCGGGCGGTCGGCGTTCTGCCGGTCGATCTCCGAGGTCTTCTGCGTCGCGGTCAGGTACGCGTCGAAGCCGGCACGCACGTCGCCAGGAGCAGCGGAGACCAGCTCCGCCGCCAGGTCGGAGTCCGGCGCCACCACGAGGAACGTCACCCCGTGGATGGTGTCCGGTCGCGTGGTGAACACGGTGACGGGCTCGTCGCGCCCCTCGATGACGAAGTCGACGTCCGCACCGACCGAGCGACCGATCCAGTTGCGCTGCTGCGCGATGACCTTCGCCGGCCACCGTCCCTCGAGCTGGTTGAGGTCGTCGAGCAGTCGGTCGGCGTACTTCGTGATCGCGAAGTACCACTGCGTCAGCTTCTTCTTGACGACGACGGCACCCGACCGGTCGGACGTGCCGTCCGGCAGGACCTGCTCGTTCGCGAGCACGGTCTGGTCCACCGGGTCCCAGTTGACCCAGCTGTCCTTCCGGTACGCCAGGCCCTTCTCGTACATCTTGAGGAACAGCCACTGGTTCCACTTGTAGTACTCGGGGTCCGAGGTGTGGATCTCGGTCGTCCAGTCGAACGAGGGCGCGTACCGCTTGAACGAGGCCTTCTGCTGCTCGATGTTCGCGTAGGTCCACTCCTTCGGGTCGACCCCCCGCTTGATCGCCGCGTTCTCGGCCGGCAGACCGAAGGAGTCCCAGCCGATGGGGTGCAGCACGTTGAACCCCTGCTGCCGCCAGTACCGCGCCACGAAGTCACCGAGCGCCCAGTTCTCGGCGTGCCCCATGTGCAGGTCGCCGGACGGGTACGGGAACATCTCGAGGATGTACTTCCGGGGGCGGGTGTCGTCGAGGTCCGTCGTGAAGAGCCCGAGTTCCTCCCAGCGGGGCTGCCACTTCTCCTGGATGCGGCGGAAGTCGTACGCGTCGGGGTCGACGGCTGCGTGCTCGGTGGAGTGTGCAGTGGGGTGCTCGGTGGTCACGATCACCTAGGGTACAAGGCCTGGAGGCCCGGCCGTCGCCCGTCCCGGACGGCCCGTCCCACGGGTGGTCACCCCGCGACGAGCCGCCCGTCCCGCATCCGCAGGGTGCGGTCCACCAGGTCCGTCGGCACGGGCACGTGCGACACCACGACGACCGTGCGACCGGCCAGCCGAGCGGCACCGACCAGGTCGCGGAGCACGGCGTCGCCGAGGTCGGGGTCGACGTCCGCGGTCGGCTCGTCGAGCACGAGCACGGGGAACGCGTGCAGCAGCGCCCGGGCGAGCGCGAGCCGGTGCGCCTGCCCGCCCGACACGAGCACCCCGCGCTCCCCCACGCGGGCGTCCAGACCGCCGCGTCGCGCCACCCACTCGCCGAGTCCGACCCGGTCGAGCACGTCGGTCAGGTCGGCGTCGGTGGCGGTGTCCCGGGCGAACAGCAGGTTCTGCCGCACGGTCTGGTCGAACACGAACGGGTCCTGTTCGACGAGCCCGACGCGCGCCCGGACGGCGTCCGGGTGCACGGTCCGCGCCTCGACGCCGTCGAGCGTGTAGGACCCCTCGTGGTCGACGAACCGCACCAGGGCGTCGACCAGGGTGGACTTGCCCGCGCCGCTCGGACCCTCGAGCACGACGACCTCGCCCGGCAGCAGGTCGAGCGACACCCGGTCGACGGCCGGGTCCGCGGCTCCGGGCCACCGCACGGTCAGGTCGCGGAGCGCCACCGTCACCGGACCGTCGACGGCGAGGTCCCGCGGGTCGGCGGGGTCGTCCGGTTCGGGCACGATGCCGGACGGCACGACGGCCGGGACGACCCGCTCCACCCGCTCCGCCGCGGCCCGGACCCGGCGCAGGGTGAGCACGGCCAGCGGCACACCGCCGACGACCTCGAAGAGCGCGAGCGGCACGAAGACGGCGAGCGCCCAGAGCGGCCCGTCGAGCGCACCCGACACCACCGCCGGCGCCCCGACCGCGAGGGTCCCGACCACGGCCCCGCCACCGACCAGCGCGACGAGCGCACCGACGAGGGACTCGACCCGCGCGCGGCGGCGCACGGCCCGGGTCACCCGGGCGTCGAGCGCGGCGATCCGGGCGAGGCGGTCGGGCAGGGTGCCGTAGGCCGCGAAGACGTCGAGCGTCCGGACCGTGTCGAGCACGAGGTCGGCGACGCGGCCCCGGTCGGCCGCGGTCTCCCGGTCCGAGCGCCGTGCGACGGACAGCGTCGTGACGGTGCCGAGCAGCGCGGCGACGGCGAGGGCGGCGACCAGCACGAGGGCGGCCGGCCACCACACCAGGGCGACCGCGACGACGGACAGCACGGCCACGACGCCCGCCGAGACCAGCGGTCCGACGACGCGGATCGGCAGGTCCTGCAGCCGGTCGGTGTCGGTGACGAGCCGGGTGAGCAGGTCGCCGCGACCCGTGGAGCCCAGCCCGGCCGGCGCCACCGACGCCAGTCGCCGGTACATCTCGGTCCGGACGACCGCGAGCTGCCGGAAGGACGCGTCGTGCCCGGCGAGGCGGTCGACGTACCGCAGCGCCGCGCGGCCGAGCGCGAACGCGCGGACCCCGACCATCACGAGCGTCAGGTAGAGGATCGGCGGCTGCTCGGCGGCGCGCGTGATGAGGTAGCCGCTCGCCGCGAGCAGCGCCACGGCGCACACCGCACTCAGCGTGCCGGCGGCGACCGCCTTCGCCCAGCCGGCCCCGTGCGGCAGGGCGAGCCGGAGGACGCTCGTGCCGCGCGCCTCCCGGCTCATGCCCGGACCCCCTGCCGGGTGGTGACCGTCACCGCGCCGCCCGGGAGCACGTCCACGCGGACGTCGGCCGCGGCGAGCACCGCGGGCCGGTGGCTCGCCACCACGACGACGGACCCGTCGTCGGCGAGGGCCCGCACGGCGCGGACGACGGTCCGCTCGGCCTCGGCGTCGAGCGCCGACGTCGGCTCGTCGAGCAGGACGAGCGGCGTCCGGACGACGCGCGCTCGGTACAGCGCACGGGCGACGGCGACCCGCTGGGCCTGACCACCCGACAGACCGGCTCCGTCCGACCCGACCGGGAGGCCCGGCTCGACCCCCAGCCCCGCCTCGCGCAGCGCGCGGCGCACGTCTGCGTCGTCGGGTCCCGCGTGCATCGCGACGTTCTCGGCGACCGTGCCGCGGACGAGCCGCGGTCGCTGGTCGGCCCACGTGGTGCGCTCGGCGCGGGACGCGTCCGCCGGACCGGGCACCACGACGGTGCCGTCGTGCTCGAGGACACCGCGGATCGCGGCGATGAGGCTCGACTTGCCCGACCCGCTCGGGCCGGCGAGCGCGACGACGGTGCCCGGGGCCGCCCGGAGGTCGAGCGGCCCGATGACGAGGTCGGGGCGACGGACCGTCAGTCCGTCGAGCACCAGCTCCGCGGCGGCGGGGGCCGGTACCGCGTCGGGGCGGGCCGTCGCGACGGCGGTGCGGTCCTCGAGGACGTCGAGGACCGCGCCCGAGGCCTCGACCCCGTCCTGCGCGGCGTGGAAGTCGGCGCCGACCTGCCGGATCGGTGCGAAGGCCTCCGGTGCGAGGACGAGGACGAACATCGCCGCGCCGAGCCCCATGGAGCCGTCGACGAGCCGTACACCGATCGAGACGGCGACGAGGGCGACGGACAGGCTCGCCGCGAGCTCGAGGGCGAAGCCGCTGACGAACGACAGGCGGAGGACCCCGATCGTCCCCCGGCGGTACTCGTCGGTGACGCTGCCGATGCGGCCGACCTGCCGACGCGCGCGACCGAAGGTCTTCAGCGTCGCCAGGCCCTCGACCGCCTCGGTGAAGGCGCCGCCGAGCCGGGCGAGGGCGTCCGCCTGCTTCCGCTGGAGTGCCTGCGTGGCGAGTCCGATCAGCACCATGAACACCGGGATGACGGGCATGGCGAGCACGATGACCAGCGCGCTCGTCAGGTCGGCGGAACCGATCGCGACGAGGAGGACCGGCGTCGCCACGGCCGTGAGGGCCAGCTGCGGGACGTAGCGGCCGAAGTAGGCGTCGAGCGCGTCCAGCCCGGGACCGAGCGTCGTGGCGAAGCCGGCGCTGGAGCGGGCGGCGAGCCAGGACGGGCCGCGTTCCGCCGCGCGCGCCAGCACCGTCGCCCGGAGCTCGCTCTTCACCGTAGCCCCGGCGCGGGCCGCCAGGTCGTCCGTGGCCCAGGCGGCGACCGCGCGGACGACGAACGCGGCGGCGAGGAGCGCGAGCGTCGGGGACATCGCCGCGGGGAGGCGGCCGTCGCGCACCGCGTCGACCCCGAGGGTGACGGCGGTGGCGATCCCCCACGCGATGCCGATCGTCGCGAGCGTCCGCACCAGGCCGGTCGCCGCCGAGGCGACGACCGACCCGCGGGCGGTGCGCGAGAGCCGGAGCAGGCGCGGATCGAGGGGCTTCATCGCCGGGCCCTAGTGCGCGGCCCGGGCGATCTGCGCCCGCGACACACGCTTGCGGAACACCCAGTAGGTCCACGCCTGGTAGGCGAACACGAGCGGGAGGAACACCAGGGCCACCCAGCTCATCACCGTCAGCGTGTAGTCGCTGCTCGAGGCGTTGGCGACGGTCAGGCTGTTCGCCGGGTCGTTCGACGCGGGCATGACGTCCGGGAAGATCGCCGTGAACATCGCCACGACCACCGCGGCGATCGTGACGGCCATCAGGGTGAAGGCGCGGCCCTCCCGGCCCCAGGCGTTGCAGAGCACGGCGAGGACGAGCGCGAGCGCGGCGACGACCGAGAGCACGAGGCTGGCCGGGGTCGCGCGGACGAACGCCATCGACACGAGGAAGGCGGCAGCGACGACGATCGTCAGCACGCCCGCCCGGGTCGCGAGCCGCTTGGCACGCTCGCGGATCTCGCCCTCGGTCTTGAGCGCCACGAAGACCACGCCGTGCGTGAAGAACACGAGCAGGGTCGTGAGCCCGGTCAGCAGGGCGAAGGGGTTGAGCAGGTCGAACACCGTCCCGGTGAAGTCGTGCCCGGCGTCCATCGGGATGCCCCGGACGACGTTGCCGAACGCGACGCCCCAGAGGAAGGACGGCACCGCGCTGCCGACGACGATCATCAGGTCGAAGCGGCGCTTCCACTCCGGGTGCTTCCGCTGGTGGCGGTACTCGAACGACACCCCGCGGGCGATGAGCGCCGCGAGGATGAGCAGCAGGGCCAGGTAGAAGCCGGAGAACATCGTGGCGTACCACTCCGGGAACGCCGCGAAGAGGAGCGCGCCGGCGACGATGACCCAGGTCTCGTTGAGGTCCCAGACCGGGCCGATGGTGTTGATGAGGACCCGGCGGTCGGTGTCGTCCCTGCCGAGGAACGGCAGGGACATGCCGACGCCGAAGTCGAACCCGTCGAGGACGAAGTACCCGACGAAGAAGAGTCCGACGATCGCGAACCAGACAACGGGGAGATCCACTAGTACACCGTCACTTCGTGCTCGACCTCGCCGGTGACCTCGTCGACCTCCGCAGGAGCGGCGGGGCCCTCCTGCGCGACCTTCTTGATGAGCCCGAACTCCACGACCGCCAGCGCGCCGTAGATGAGCGTGAACACGACCAGCGAGATGAGGACCTCGACCCCGGTGACGTTCGGCGAGACGCCGTCCGCGGTGCGGAGCAGGCCGAAGACCAGCCACGGCTGGCGACCCATCTCGGTGAAGACCCAGCCCATGATCATCGCGGCCATCGGCAGCGGGACGGACCAGGTGGCCACACGCCACACCCAGCGCTGCGTCGGGAAGCGGCCCTTCCGGGTGAGCCAGAGCCCGGCCAGCGAGACGAGGACCGCACCGACGCCCAGGGCGATCATCCAGCGGAACGACCAGTAGGTCACCCAGATGATCGGCTTGTAGTCACCCGGGCCGTACACCTGCGTGTACTGCGCCTGCAGGTCGTTGATGCCCTCGACCGTGCCGGTGAAGGTGTGCGTCGACAGGAACGAGAGCAGGTACGGGATGCGGATCGAGAACAGCTCGTGCACGCCGTCCGGGGTCCCGAGCGTGAAGACCGAGAACGAGGCGTCCTTGCCCGTCGACGTGTTGTAGAGCGCCTCGGCCGCAGCCATCTTCATCGGCTGGGTGTCGACCATCGTCAGGCCGAGCTGGTCGCCGGAGAGCACGGTCAGTGCCCCGGAGGCGGGCATCGTCCACATGCCGAACTTCAGCGCCGGCATCATCGTCTCGAGGTTCTGGTTGCGGGCCAGGTGCCACGCGGCGACCGCGACGATGACCGAGGCGGCCACCATGAACGCGCCGAACAGGGTGTGCGGGAACGCGGCGAGGGCGACCTTGTTCGTCAGGACGGCCCAGATGTCGGTGAGCTCGGCGCGGCCCTTGGCCTCGTTGATCGCGAAGCCGACGGGGTGCTGCATGAAGGCGTTGGCCGCCAGGATGAAGTACGCCGACATCATGGTGCCGACACTCACGCACCAGATGCTCGCGAGGTGCAGGGCCCGCGGCAGCCGGTCCCACCCGAAGATCCAGATGCCGATGAACGCGGCCTCGAAGAAGAACGCGAGGATGCCCTCGAGCGCGAGCGGAGCACCGAAGACGTCACCGACGAAGCGCGAGTAGTTCGACCAGTTCATGCCGAACTGGAACTCCTGCACGATCCCGGTGACGACGCCCATCGCGAAGTTGATGAGGAAGATCCGGCCGAAGAAGCGCGTCAGCTGCAGGTAGTGCGCCCGACCGGTCCGCACCCACGCCGACTGGAAGACCGCCACGACGAGGGCCATGCCGATCGTGAGCGGGACGAAGAGGAAGTGGTAGATCGTCGTGAGCCCGAACTGCCACCGCGACAGGACGAGCGGATCGAGGAGGTCGTTCATGCGGCGTGTCCGAGCCGGGTCGCCGCGCGCTGTTCGTGCACGTTGGTTGCTTCCTACGGGAGGTGGGACTTCAGGTTCGTCACGCCGTCGGGACACCTCCACGCTACCGGCCGGACACCTGGCTCGACAAGTTGTAGAGGCCGTCTCTGCACGAACGTGCAGCGGCTGTGATCGGCACAACCGTGCGGAACATCGGTGCTGCGGACCCACCCCGCAGAACGACGACAGGTGCCGGGCCGAAGCCCGACACCTATCGTCTGTTGTCTGTCGTCTGGCGTTCAGCGCGCGGGGCGCCGGGTCAGAGCAGACCCTCCTCGGTGAGGAAGTCCTTCGCGATCTCCGACGCCTTCTCCTTGTCGGTGACGCTCTTCTGGTTGAGCTCGATGAGCTTCTCCGTGGTCAGCTTCTCGTTCACCCCGTCGATGGCGTCGGCGGCCTTCTCGTCGACCTTGTCGGACACGACCGGGATGACGTTCTGCGGGAGGATGAGGTTCTCCGGGTCCTTCAGCGAGACGAAGTCGTTCGCCTTGATGCTCGGGTCCGCGCTGTAGATGTCGGCGAGCTGGACGGTGCCGTCCTTGAGCGCCTTGACGGTCAGCGCGCCGCCGGAGTCCTCGACCGCCTTGAAGTCGACGTCGACGCCGTAGACCGACTTCAGACCGTCCGGGCCGTACGGGCGGGTCTGGAACTCGGAGTTCGCACCGACGGTGAGCTTCTCCTTGACGTTCTTCAGGTCGGCCAGGCTCGTGACGTCGTTCTCCTCGGAGAACTGCTTCGTCACGGTGTAGCTGTCCTGGTCCGTGGCGTCGGCCTCGTCGAGGACGCGCAGGCCCTTCGGCAGCGCCTTCTCGAGGCCCTCGTCGATCTGGTCGGCGGTCTTGGCCGTCGACGACTTGTCGAAGTACTGCAGCAGGTTGCCGCTGTACTCCGGCATGACGTCGATCGCGCCCTTCTCGAGCTGCGGGATGTAGACCTCGCGCTGCCCGATGTTGAAGTTGCGCTCGACGGTGAAGCCGTCCTTCTCGAGGACCTGCGCGTAGAGCTCGGCGATGATCTCGTTCGAGTAGTACTGCTGCGAGCCGATGACGATGGTCTTCGAGTCCGAGGAGGCGCTCGAGCCGCTGCTGAGCGGGTCGCTCGAGGCGCAGCCGGTGAGGGCTGCTGCGACGCCGAGTGCCGTTGCGGCGGCGAGGGCGACGCGGATCCGTGCTGTGATCACGATGGGTTTCCTTCCGGGATGGGATTGCGGGCTCGCTCGCGCGATCCCTGGCGCTGCCGCGCGGACGGGTCGGCGGTGCCCTTCGGCACCGCCGCCCGCTGCAGCGCGGCGAACACGATCTCGAACGCGATCGCGAGTGCGATCACGAGGATGGAGGCGCCGAGCATCTCGGCGTAGTCCTGGGTCTTGAGGCCGAGGAAGAAGTAGCCGCCGAGGCCACCGGCGCCGACGTACGCGGCGAGCGTGGCGGTCGCGACGACCTGCAGGACGGCGGCGCGCACGCCACCGATGAGCAGCGGGAGCCCGAGCGGGATCTCCACCTTCCAGAGCACCTGCCAGCCGGTCATCCCCTGCGCCTTCGCGGCGTCGACCGTGACGGGGTCGACCGACTCGATGCCCGCGTAGGCACCGGCGAGCACGGACGGGACGGCGAGGATCACGAGGGCGAGCAACGGCGCCTGGAGGCCGATGCCGAGCATGAGCCCGAAGAGCGACAGCACGCCGAGGGTCGGCAGGGCGCGGATGCCGCCGGACAGCGCGATCGCGAGGCCGCGGGCCCGACCGGTGTGCCCGATCGCGTACCCGATCGGGATCGCGATGACCGAGGCGATGACCACCGCGAGGAGCGTGATCCACACGTGCTCCCAGAGCCGGGCCGGGATCGCGTTGAAGCCGGTGTAGTTCGCCGGGTCGAACACCCAGCCGAAGGCCTGACCGATGATCACGAGACCACCTCCGCACGCTGGAGCACGCGACGTGCGGCCCGTCGGCTCCGTGGCGCGCGTCGCGTCCACGGCATGACGACCCGACCGAGCAGGACGAGCAGACCGTCGAGGGCGAAGGCGAGCACGAGCACCATGACGATGCCGGAGATGATCTCCTCGAAGATGCCGCGGGCGAGACCGTCCGTGAACAGCGACCCGAGGCTCTGGATCCCGAGCACCGCGCCGACGGTCGTCAGCGAGATGGTGGAGACCGCGACCACGCGGAGCCCCGCGAGGAGGACCGGCCCGGCCAGCGGGAGCTCGACGCGGAAGAACCGCTGCACGCCCGAGTAGCCCATCGCCGTCGACGCGGCCTTGGTGCCGGCGTCCACCGAGGTCAGCCCGTCCACCGTCGACCGGACCATGAGCGCCAGGCCGTAGATCGTCAGGCTGATGATGACGTTGACCGGGCTCTGCAGGCTCGTGCCGATGATGCTCGGCAGCGCGACGAACAGGGCGAGCGACGGGATCGCGTAGAGCAGTCCCGCGAACGTCACGATGCCGCTGCCGAGGCCGGCCGCGAAGCGGGAGCCGCCGGGCCGCTGCAGCCGGACGACGAGCCACCCGATCGGGATCGACAGCAGGAAGGCGATGATGATCGGCGGGATCGCGATCGCGAGGTGCGAGGCCGTGTCCTCCCCGATCGTGTCGAGGTTGGACAGCACCCACTTCACCGCGGACTCCCACCCTGCGCCGCAGCACCCGGGGCGCCGGTGGGCGCCTCGGCCTCGGAGCGGACAGCGGCAGCGGCGTCGACGACACCGACGGGGCCGGTGAGCACACCGGCGGCTCGGCCGTCCCCGTCGACGACGATCGGCCCGGTCGGGGTCTGCTCGACCCGCAGGGCACGACGGCCGCGACCGGCGCCGATGAAGTTCGCGACGAAGTCGTCCGCCGGCGCGGCCAGGATCTCGGCGGGCGTGCCGAGCTGGGCGATCTCGCCGCCCTTCTTGAGGATGACGACCTGGTCGCCGAGCTTGAACGCCTCGTCGATGTCGTGCGTGACGAACACCACGGTCTTGCCGAGTTCGCGCTGCAGCCGGATGAGCTCGTCCTGCAGGTCGGTGCGCACGAGCGGGTCGACCGCACCGAAGGGCTCGTCCATGAGGAGCACGTTCGGGTCGACCGCGAGGCCGCGGGCCACGCCGACACGCTGCTGCTGGCCGCCGGAGAGCTGCGACGGGTACCGGTCCGCGAAGGCCCGGTCCAGCCCGACGGTGTCCATGAGCTCGAGGGCCCGCGCGCGGGCCTCGCCCTTCGACACCCCCGTCAGCAGCGGCACCGTGGCGATGTTGTCCACGACCCTCCGGTGCGGGAGCAGACCGGCGTTCTGCATCACGTAGCCGATCCGGCGACGGAGCTGGACGGGGTCGACACCGGCGACGTCCTCTCCGTCGATCGACACCGTACCGGCCGACGGGTCGACCATCCGGTTGATCATGCGGAGCAGGGTGGTCTTGCCGCAGCCGCTCGACCCGACGAAGACCGTGGTGGTCCGCGAGGGGATGACGAGGCTGAAGTCGTCGACCGCGTTGGTGCCGTCCGGGTACGTCTTGCGCACCGAGCGGAACTCGATCATGTGGGTGCCCTTCTGTTCGGAGGTAGCCCGACTCCGGATGAGCGTACCCGTGTGGTCCGCCGACGGTTCCGTTGCGACCCACCATGACGGAACGCGGACAACGGACAAGCCGTGGACGCGCCCAGCGAGCGCTCCGAGGGACGCCGCACAGCGCACGACGCCCGCGCTCCGGGAGCGGAGCGCGGGCGTCGTGGTGTCCCGGCGACGGTTCGGTCCGTCCCCGCGGCGTCAGGAGGCGGCGACCACCGCTTCGAGGTGTGCGCGGCTCATCGTGCGGTACTCCTCGATGAGCGCGGTGTCGGGTGCGGACCGGTCGCGCATCGCACGGGCGATGACGGCGTGCGCGGACTCGGCGAGCACGACCCAGGTGCGCGCCACCCGTTCCCCGCCCGGGAACCCGAACCGGTCGTGCAGGACCTGCGACACGGCCGCCCCCAGCGCGGCCATGCGGTCCTCGGCGTCACGGGAACCGGTGTCGGCAGCGTCCCCGAAGCGGATGGCCCGGAAGCCGGGCTCGGTCCGGTACATCTCGACGGTCGCGTCGATGAGCGCGTCGCAGGCCTCCTGCCAGGAGCCCGCCTCGCTCTCGTCGAGTGCCGACAGGAAGCGCTCGGCGAGCCGCTGGGTGCTCCTGATGGCGAGCGCCTCGACGACGGCGATGCGGTCCGGGAAGTACCGGTAGACCGTGCCGATCGACGCCCCCGCGCGCTCGGCCACCATGGCCGTGGTCAGTCGCTCGAACCCGATCTCGTCGATCACCGCGGCGGCGGCGTCCAGGAGTCCCGCGAGGCGCGCCGAACTGCGGGCTTGGACCGGCTCGTTCCTGAGCAGTGATGATCCCCCCGGCAGTGCGTTCGATACCTCGGTGACGAGCACGTGTTCTCCTCTTGCACTCCGTCCGGAGCGCGGTCATGTGGGAAGTGACGGAGGCAACTCTCGCAGAGACCGGCTGGGTCGTGGCTGCGACTCACAGGCCGAGCGCACCGGGATCCGCCCTCCCGAGCCGCCTCGTGGAAGGATGGGGCCATGCCCGCCCCGACGCCCCACGAGCCGTCGCTGGCCGCACCGATCCTCCACCGAGCCGCCCGCATCGAGGACGCCGTGCAGGAGTTCCGGGAGCACCGCGCACGTCGGCACGGGCTCGTCCCGACGGTCGTGCCGTACACCGGGTACGGCGCTCCGGGCTGGATCCGCGTGCTCTGCCGCGTCCTGCTCACCCGCCGCGGCCTGGCGTCGGACGTCTCCTTCGCCGGCGTCCGCGGCTGGCGGAGCTTCACGAGCGTCGCGGTCGACGACGCCGAGGTGACCGTGACCGCCGGCGGCACGACCCACGTGGTGCAGTCCGACCGCGGCGGCGTGGTCGACGTGAAGATCCCGATCGACCTCGAACCGGGGTGGCAGACCGTGCGCCTTTCGGCCGGTGGGATGCGGGACGTGGAGGCCGACGTGTTCATCGTGGACCCGTCGACGCGCTTCGGACTGCTCTCCGACATCGACGACACCGTCATGGTGACCTCGCTCCCCCGTCCGATGCTGGCCGCCTGGAACTCCTTCGTGCTCACCGAGCACGCACGGCGTCCGGTGCCGGGGATGTCGGTGCTCTACGAGCGCGTCCTCGCGCAGCACCCCGGTGCGCCGACCGTGTACCTGTCGACCGGCGCCTGGAACGTGGCGCCGACCCTGCAGCGGTTCCTGACCCGCAACATGTACCCGTCCGGCACCCTGCTGCTCACCGACTGGGGTCCCACCCACGACCGCTTCTTCCGGAGCGGGCAGCTCCACAAGCAGGAGAACCTGCGGCGCCTCGCCGAGGACTTCCCCGACGTCCAGTGGCTGCTCGTCGGCGACGACGGACAGCACGACGAGGCCCTCTACGGTGTGTTCGCGCAGGAGCACCCCGAGAACGTCGCCGGCGTCGCGATCCGCCAGCTGTCCACGAGCGAGGCGGTCCTGGCCGGTGGTCGCTCGCGCGCACAGGAACGGACCCGCGACACGTCGGCCCCCTGGGTCTACGCCCCGGACGGTGCAGGCCTGTGGTCGGAGCTCGCCCGGGTCGGTCTCGCCGACGCCGACCCCGCGACCCCGCTCTGACCGGGGCCGACTCCTCCTCCGCCGTGCCGGGCGACCGCTCGGGGGCGACCCCCGACGACCGCTGAGCAGACCTTCAGCGCCGACCGTCGCCCGGCGACCCGGTGGTTGGATCGGCGCATGAGCACCGGAACCCCGCCGAACCGCATCGAGGACCACGCCCTCATCGGCGACACCGACACCGCCGCCCTGGTCGGACGGGACGGCACGATCGACTGGGCGTGCCTGCCCCGGTTCGACAGCCCGTCCACGTTCGCCTCGCTGCTCGGCACCGAGGACCACGGACACTGGTCGCTCCGTCCCACCGACCCGGCCGCCACGAGCACCCGACGCCACCACCCGGACACCCTCGTGCTCGCCACCGTGTGGACGACGCCGACCGGCACCGTCGAGGTCACCGACCTCATGCCCGTCGGTGCACACCGCGCCGCGATCATCCGGCGCGTCCGGGGTCTGCAGGGCACGGTCGAGATCGAGCAGACGCTGCGCATCCGCTTCGACTACGCCCGCGCGCTCCCCTGGGTCCGCCAGATCGGCGGCGACGACGACCCGGCCCTGCTGGCGACCGCAGGACCGGGCTCCGTGATCGTGCGCGGGGTCCGCTTCCACGCCGACGACCACCGCCACACGAGCACCGTGACCGTGCACGACGGCGACGTCGTCGACACGGTGCTCACCTGGTACCCGTCGCACCGGGAGCCGCCGGAGCCGCTCGACGTCGACGCGGCGCTCGAGCACACCGAGCGGTGGTGGCGCGACTGGATGGCGACCGCGCACACCGAGGGCCCGTACGCGGAGGCGAGCCGACGCTCCCTGCTGATCCTGCGTGCGATGACCCACGGCGAGACCGGCGGCGTCGTGGCGGCCGCGACCACGAGCCTCCCGGAGGACCCCGGCGGGGAGCGCAACTGGGACTACCGCTACGTCTGGCTCCGCGACGCCTCCCTCGCCCTGGCCTCCCTGATCGCGCACGGCTACCGCGACGAGGCGACCCACTGGCGCGGCTGGCTGCTCCGCGCGATCGCCGGCGATCCCGCCGACGTGCAGATCATGTACGGCATCGCCGGCGAACGGGAGCTCCCGGAACGCTCGATCGACGAGCTGCCCGGGTACCTCGGGTCGCGGCCCGTGCGCGTCGGCAACGGTGCGTCTACCCAGTACCAGGGGGACGTGTTCGGCGAGGTCCTGGCCGCGCTGCACGACGCCCGCGAGCTCGGCGTCGAGGAGAACGCGGACTCGTGGGCGCTGCAGCGTGCGCTGCTCGGCTACGTCGAGGAGCACTGGCAGCAGCCCGACAACGGGATCTGGGAGATGCGCGGCCCGCGACGGCACTTCACGCACTCACGGGCGATGATCTGGGCGGCGCTGGACCGCGGCGTCGCAGCCGTCGAGGAGTTCGGCCTCGAGGGGCCGGTGGACCGCTGGCGGACCCTCCGCGACCAGGTGCGTGCCGAGATCGAGGAGCACGGCTGGAACGCCGAACGGGGCAGCTACCGCCAGCACTACGACACCGACGAGGTGGACGCGAGCCTGCTCGTGCTGCCGCAGATCGGCTTCGTGCGCGCCGACGACCCGCGCATGACCGGCACCGTCGCCGCCATCGAGCAGGACCTGCGCGTCGGGGAGCACGGCCTCGTGCTGCGCTACCGGACGACGTCGGGCTTCGACGGGCTGTCCGGCAGCGAGCACCCGTTCCTGGCGTGCTCGTTCTGGTTGGTCGAGCAGTACGCGGCGTCGGGACGCGTCGACGACGCCGAGCGGCTGATGGACGTGCTCGTCGGCTACGCCAACGACGTCGGCATGCTGTCCGAGGAGATCGACGTCGCCACCGGGCACCACATCGGCAACACGCCGCAGGTGCTGTCGCACCTGACCCTCGTGTCCGCGGCGGACGCCATCGCCCGGGCTCGCGGTACGGCGTCCGGGCACCGGACGCGACTGGCCGTGCACGACGGCGGGACCCGGTCCTCGACCGGCAGGGGGACGCGCGCCGGCTCCGCGTCCTGACGGGGCCCGCAGACGGACGGGAGGCGCGGTGCCAGCCGGCACCGCGCCTCCCGTCCGCCATGTGGGGGCGTCCGTCAGCTGGGGACGTCCGTCAGGACGACGACTCCCAGTCCGCCGGGCCGCGCGAGCCCGCGCGGTACTCCTCGAGCGGGACCTCGCCCGACTTCCAGGCGTTCACGACCGGCTCGACGATCTCCC
The DNA here is from genome assembly GCF_903970945.1 of Curtobacterium sp. ME26. Taxonomy (NCBI): domain Bacteria; kingdom Bacillati; phylum Actinomycetota; class Actinomycetes; order Micrococcales; family Microbacteriaceae; genus Curtobacterium; species Curtobacterium sp. ME26. The sequence continues at coordinate 30,835 of NZ_CAJCKG010000014.1, read as the reverse complement.
AGCAGCGCTCAGCGACGTCGCCGCGGATCGACAGCAGCGGGTCGTCGTGGAAGATGCCGTTCAGGACCTCGCCGTACGGGGTGAGTTCACCGTCGTCGAAGGTCGACGACAGGGTGACCTGGCCCATCTCGAAGGGGTTGCCGCCGCCGTTCGCGGAGACCGACAGCTCGATCTCGTCCGGGTTGAGGACGATCCGGAGGGTGTCCGCCTTCGGGCGACCGGACAGGCCGGAGGGCAGGCGCGTCACGGGCTTGAAGGTGATGAGCACCTCCTTGCGGCTGGCGCCGAGCGCCTTGCCGGAGCGGAGCGTGAAGGGGACGCCCTTCCAGCGCGCGGTGTCGACCTCGACGGAGATCTCGGCGAGCGTCTCGGTCTCGCGCGACTTGTCGACGCCGTCCTCGTCCTGGTACGACGGCAGCTCCTTGCCGTCGATGGTGCCGGCCGTGTAGACCGCACGGCGCGAGGCGACCTTCGGGTCGCCGCCCTTGAGCTCGGTGGACCGGAGCACCCGGGCGAGCGAGGAGCGGAACTCGACCGCGTCGATGTCCGCCGGGGCGTCCATCGTGACGATGCCGAGGATCTGCAGCAGGTGCGACTGGATCATGTCGACCATCGCGCCGGCCTCGTCGTAGTACTGGGCGCGGTTCTCGAGACCGAGGGTCTCGTCGTAGAAGATGTCGACCTTCTCGATGTTGTCGGCGTTCCAGATCGGCTCGAACAGGCGGTTCGCGAACCGCAGGCCGATGATGTTCAGGACCGTGGTGCGACCGAGGAAGTGGTCGGTGCGGTGGACGCGCTCCTCGGGGACGAGCTCGAGGACGGTCTTGTTGAGGGCCTGGGCGCTCGCGACGTCGGTGCCGAACGGCTTCTCGAACGCCAGGGTCGTGCCCTCGGGCAGCTCGACGTCCTGCAGTGCCTCGCAGATGTCGGAGGCGATCTGCGGCGGGAGCGCGAAGTAGAGGATCGGCTCGGCCTCGGCGGCGTCGAGCAGCGCCTTCAGGTGCGCGGGGTCGGTCGGGTCGCCCTGGATGAACTGCGTCGACTCGATGGTCGCGTCGACCTCCGGGCCCTTGACGTCCTGCGACGCGAAGGACTTCGTCACGACGTCCTTCCACTGCTCCTCGCTGCGGGCGCTGCGGCCCGTACCGATCAGCTGGACGGGGACCGCTCGACCGCTCTGCAGGAACGTGCCGAGGCCCGGGAGCAGGAGGCGGGAGGCGAGGTCGCCCGTCGCGCCGAAGATGATGAGGGTGCGCTTGTCGGTCACCGGAGGTGAGTCCTTTCGCTGTCGTTACGAGGTCCGCACGGGTCAAGCCGCGGGCGGGCCGGTTGATTCCCTGCGAGGTCCGGCGTACCCGCTCGGCGCCGAGAGCTCGGTCCGTGGTGGGGTACGGGTCCCGGACACACATCGGGCGGCACCGGATGTGGTGCCGCCCGAGGTGTCAGGTGGGGATCGGGATCAGTGCCCGAAGTTGCCGCGGTAGTACTCGTAGACCCATCCCACGAGCGTCACGGTCACGAGCGCCAGCCCGATCGGGACGATCCAGAGACCGGCCGCGAGACCGAGGAAGCACACTGCCGTCGAGCCCGCGAGCAGGATCGGCCACCACGACCACGGGCTGAAGTGCCCGAGCTCGGCGTCGCCGTCCTCGATGTTGGCGTCCGGACGGTCCTCGGGCAGCACGCCGCCCTGCGAGGACATGACCTTGCCGAGGTAGAAGGCGATGAACGCCGACATGATCCCGGTGAGGCCGATCGCCACGGTGCCGACCCACTCGGGCCGCCCGTAGTAGATGAGCGCCCAGATGGTGTACGCCGCATCCGCGAGGACGAAGAAGACGAACAGGATCCAGAACAGGTTGGTGTTGGCGCGCATGGCGTTACTTCACCTCGCCCTTCGCGGCGTCGTAGGTCGGGGCGTCCGGGGCGTCCTTCGCCGGACCCACACCGATCGGCACACCGGCCTCGGGGTGGTTCAGGTCGAACGCCGGGGACTCGGAACGGATCCGCGGGATCGACGTGAAGTTGTGGCGCGGCGGCGGGCAGCTGGTCGCCCACTCGAGCGAGCGGCCGTAGCCCCACGGGTCGTTCACGGCGACCTTCGGCGCGTTCCGTGCGGTCACGTAGACGTTGAAGATGAACGGCAGGAACGAGATCGCGAGGATCATCGAGCCGATCGTCGACAGCTGGTTCATCCACGTGAAGCCGTCGTTCGGCAGGTACGTCGCGTAGCGACGCGGCATGCCGATGACGCCCAGCCAGTGCTGGATGAGGAACGTCGTGTGGAAGCCGATGAACAGGAGCCAGAAGTGGATCTTGCCGAGGCGCTCGTTGAGCATGCGGCCCGTCCACTTCGGCCACCAGAAGTAGAAGCCGGAGAACATCGCGAACACGACGGTGCCGAAGACCACGTAGTGGAAGTGCGCGACGACGAAGTACGAGTCGGACACGTGGAAGTCGAGCGGCGGCGACGCCAGGATCACGCCGGTGAGACCACCGAAGGTGAACGTGATGAGGAAGCCGACGGCCCAGAGCAGCGGGGTCTCGAACGTGACCGAGCCACGCCACATCGTGCCGACCCAGTTGAAGATCTTCACGCCGGTCGGGACCGCGATGAGCATCGTCATGAGCGAGAACCACGGGAGCAGGACGCCACCGGTGACGTACATGTGGTGCGCCCACACCGTGACCGACAGGGCCGCGATGGAGATGGTCGCGTAGACGAGCGTCTTGTAGCCGAAGATCGGCTTGCGGCTGAACACCGGGAAGACCTCGGACACGATGCCGAAGAACGGCAGCGCGATGATGTACACCTCGGGGTGACCGAAGAACCAGAACAGGTGCTGCCAGAGCAGGGCACCGCCGTTGGCCGGGTTGTAGATCTGGGCGTCGAACACGCGGTCGAGGCCGAGGCCGAACAGCGCGGCGGCGAGGACCGGGAAGGCCATCAGGACGAGCAGCGACGTCACGAGCGTGTTCCACGTGAAGATCGACATGCGGAACATGGTCATGCCCGGGGCACGCATCGTGATGATCGTCGTGATGAAGTTCACCGCGCCGAGGATCGTCGAGAAGCCGGTCATGCCGAGGCCGAACACCCAGAGCGTCCCACCGAGACCCGGCGTGAACGTCGTGTCACTCAGTGGCGCGTAGGCGAACCAGCCGAACGACGCCGCACCCTGCGGGGTGAGGAAGCCGCCGACGGCGATGAGCGAGCCGAAGAGGTAGAGCCAGAAGGCGAACCCGTTCAGACGCGGGAAGGCGACGTCCGGCGCACCGATCTGGAGCGGCATGATCGCGTTCGCGAAGCCCGAGAAGAGCGGCGTCGCGAACATCAGCAGCATGATCGTGCCGTGCATCGTGAAGAGCTGGTTGTACTGCTCCTTCGTCGCGACCACCTGCAGGCCGGGCTCGAAGAGCTGGGCACGGATGACCAGCGCCATGATGCCGGCGAGCAGGAAGAAGACGAACGAGGCGATCAGGTACATGTACCCGATGGTCTTGTGGTCGGTGGAGGTGATCCACCGGACGATGATGTTGCCCTTCCGCCCGACCTTCGACGCCTGGAAGTCCGGCGTCGAGGGCCTGGTCGGCTGGCCGACGAGTGACGTTGTCATCTGACGAGCCCCTACTTGTTCTCGCTCGACGCCTCGACCGGCGCCTGGTTGTTCGGTTCGTTCGTGTTGGTGTCGTACTCGTTGCCGAGCAGACCGACCTTGCCCTGCTCGCGCAGGGTGTCGAGGTACTGCTGGTACTCGGAGTCGGACACGACCTTGACCTGGAAGAGCATCAGGGAGTGGTACTCACCGCAGAGCTCGGCACACTTGCCCTGGTACGTGCCCTCCTTCTGCGGGATGAAGTACTCGTAGTTGGTCTTGCCCGGGAGCATGTCCTTCTTGTAGAGGAAGTCGATGACCCAGAAGGAGTGGTCGACGTCGCGCGAGGAGAGCTCGATCTCGACCTTCTTGCCGACCGGCAGGTAGAGCGTCGGCAGCTGCGACTCGTCGATCGCGCCGGACCCGTTCTCCTCTTCCTGGGCCTGGATGCCCTGGTAGTAGACGCTGTCCTGCGGGTTGTCCTTGTCGATGTAGTTGAAGTCCCACGCCCAGCGCTTGCCGTACACGTGGATCGTCGCGTCGGGGTCGTCGAACGGCTTCTCGATCGCCGACTGGTCCTTCGCGGTGAAGGCGAAGAAGCCGAGCACCAGGATGAGCGGCACGATCGTGTAGAAGATCTCGAGCGGCATGTTGTAGCGCATCTGCACCGGCAGGCCGGTCTGGCCCTTGCGACGGCGGTAGACGATCGCGGCCCAGATGATCAGGCCCCACACGATGAGGCCGACGGCGAGGAGCACGATCCAGCTCGTCGTCCACAGGCCGACGACGCGACTCGTGTGGTTCGTGACGTCCTTGGTCTCCTCGGTGCCCGGGAGCCACCCGTTCATCTGCTGCTGCGTGCAGCCGGCCAGTGCGATGACCAGACCGACGGCCACCGGGACGGCCGCCCAACGTATACGGCGATTCGAACGCACTGTTACCTCTCGGAGTACATGGCACGGGAGCCGGTGGTGGAGGTGCTGTCAGCACGGAGGCCACGCATTGCTCGCTCCCAGCTTGGTTGGAACACTCCTAGCTTACTCGCAGCCGGCGACAGCTCGCGCACGCCCGACACGCTCCGAGCCCCGGAACGACAGCTACCCGGGCGGTTTTCCCCCGGTCCTGCCGCACGTGCACGCCTCCGCGGACGACGAGCGGGGAGCGACCAGATCGGTCGCTCCCCGCTCGCGTGTCGGTTCGGTCGGCGGACAGTGGTCCGCCGGAGCCTCAGTGGAAGCTGTCGCCGCAGGCGCAGCTGCCCTGCGCGTTGGGGTTGTCGATGGTGAAGCCCTGCTTCTGGATCGTGTCCTCGAAGTCGACCGTCGCACCGTCGAGGTACGGGACGCTCATCTTGTCGACGACGACCTCAACCCCGCTGCCGAACTCGACCGTGGCGTCACCGTCGAGCAGGCGCTCGTCGAAGTAGAGCTGGTAGATCAGGCCCGAGCAGCCACCGGGCTGGACGGCCAGGCGCAGACGGAGGTCGTCGCGGCCCTCCTGCTCGAGCAGGCTCGCCACCTTCGCCGCCGCCGCGTCGCTGAGCCCGACGCCGTGTGCGCGTGCGTCCGTCGCCGGTGCGTTGTCGATGATGGTGTCGCTCATCCGCGCGTCTCCCTCCGGGCGGTGTCGGTCACCGCGCCTGGGGTCGATTGTAAGCACGGGAGCCGACAGGGCGGCGCATCCGTCCACAGGTCGTCCCGGGAGACGGACTGGAGGCCCGTGGCGGCGTCGCCACGGGCCTCCAGTCCGTCTCGTCTCCCCCGGATGGGACCCGGAGGTCGCGCCTCAGGCGCGCGTCGCGAGCCGCGCCAGCAGGATCGTCTCGGACGTGATGGCCCGGTGCAGCACGCCGAGGTGCTGCGACTCGTTCGGGCTGTGCGCGCGGGTGTCGGGGTCCTCGACGCCGGTCACCAGGATCTGCGCCTCCGGGAACTCCGCCGCCAGGTCGGACACGAACGGGATCGACCCGCCGATGCCCTGCTCGACCGCGGCGTTGCCCCAGCCCTCGTGCATGGCGGTGCGGGCCTCCTGCACGGCCCAGCCCGCGGTGTCGACGAGGAAGCCGTCACCGGTGTCGACCTCGGTGATCTCGAGCCGCGCGCCGAAGGGGACGTGGGCGCGCAGGTGCCGCTCGACCGCGGCGTACGCGTCCGTCGCCGCCTGGCCGGGCGCGATCCGGACGGACACGCGGGCGGAGACCGTCGGCAGCAGCGTGTTCGAGGCGTTCGCCACGCTCGGGACGTCCATGCCGGTGACGGTGATGGACGGCTGGAACCACATGCGCGACAGGACCGGGCCGGTGCCGACGGGGCGGACCCCCTCGACGAGGGCGGCGTCGGCGGCGAGCTCGGCGTCGCTGCGCTCCGGGACGTCCGCCTCGTACGCCGTGAGGCCCTCGACCGCGACAGAGCCGGCGTCGTCGTGGAGCGAGGCGAGCAGGCGCGCCATCGGGATCATCGCGTCCGGGGCCGCCCCGCCGAACATGCCGCTGTGGCTCGCGTGCTCGAGCGTGGTGAGGGTCAGCCGGAAGGTGACGTTGCCGCGGAGCGACACCGTGATCGAGGGCACGTCGACCGACCAGTTGTCGCTGTCCGCCACGACGATGACGTCGGCGGACAGGTGCTCCTTCTGCTCGCGGAGGAAGGTGCGGAACGAGCGCGACCCGAACTCCTCCTCGCCCTCCACGAAGAGCACCACACCGAGGTCGAGGTCGTCGCCGAACTGCGCGTGCAGCGCGCGGAGCGACGCGACGTGCGTCATGACGCCCGCCTTGTCGTCCGAGGCACCCCGGCCGTACAGGCGGTCGCCGCGCAGGGTCGGTTCGAACGGCGGCGTCTCCCAGAGGGCGTCGTCGCCCTGCGGCTGCACGTCGTGGTGCGCGTAGAGCATCACCGTGGGCCGACCGTTGCGGGCCGGTCGGACCGCGAGGACGGCGGGCTGGCCGAGCTCGACCCCGGCGTGCTCGTCGACCGACCCGTCGGCACCGGTCGGGGTCTCCCCCTCGACCGCGGAGCGGACGATCCGGACCGCGTCGTCGGCGAAGACCCCGGTGGAGCGGGCGAGGTCCGCGACGGCCTCGGCGCTCGCCCGGACGTTGGCCGGGTCGAACGCCGACCACGACACCGACGGCAGCCGGACCAGCGCGGAGAGGTCCGCGACGGTGGTCGGCAGGGCCCCGTGCACGTGTTCGCGCAGGGCGTCGAGGAGTGCGGGGTCGGTCGCGGAGCTGTGCTGGTCGGTGTCGGTCATGTCCCGTAATCTAGAGGAGATCCAGCACGCAACCGCAGTCAGGAACGCACCGTGGCGAAGGCAGCCCCCAAGACCAACACGACCGTCAACCCGCCGGAGGAAGAACTCCTCGGGTCCGGCAAGGGTCGCCCGACGCCGTCCCGTCGCGAGCGCGAGGCCGCCAACCGTCGTCCCCTCGTCGGCAACAGCCCGGAGGACAAGAAGGCGGCGCGGGCGCGACTCAACTCCGAGCGCGAGAAGGCCCGCGTCGGCATGGCGAACGGCGAGGAGCGCTACCTCCCCGCGAAGGACCGCGGCGAGCAGCGGAGGTTCGTGCGCGACTGGATCGACGCCCGCTGGAACGTCGGCGAGGTCATGATGCCCGTCCTCGTGCTGTTCCTCGTCGTCGGGTTCGCCGCCGCGCGGACCGCGCTGGCGTCGTACTCGCTCCTGCTCGTGTGGGCGTTCGTGGCGCTGTTCGTGCTCGACTGCATCGTCCTCTGGCTGTCGCTCCGCAAGAAGCTCACCGCACGCTTCGGAGAGATGCAGCGCGGGACGTTCCTCTACATCCTGACGCGGGCGTGGCAGCTGCGCTTCCTGCGCCTGCCGAAGCCGCAGGTGCGTCGCGGGCAGTACCCGACCCTCTAGCGCGGTCCCGTCGAGCGCCGTCCGGCTGAGCCGGGCGGCGCTCCGTCGTTCCCGGGCTCCCGGGCGAGATGCCGGTCGCACCCGGGGTCCCGGCAGCTGGCTCCGAGCGTGCGGGATCCCCCACGTCCGGGCTCCGACGGCGACGGGATCCAGCCACTCGTCGAACGCGAGCGGCACGTCCTGCCCGCTCGATCACGCGGCCCCGCGGGCGGTCAGCGCCCCGCGCGCTCCTCGCGCCGCAGACGCCGGCGCCGCAGCCGGTTGATGCGCGTCGCCCACGTCGGACCCTCGTAGAGGAACGCCGTGTAGCCCTGCACGAGGGTCGCCCCCGCGTCGATGCGGTCCTGTACGTCCTGCTCGCTCGTCACGCCACCGACCGCGATCACGCAGAAGTCGGACGGCACCGCGGCGCGCACCCGGCGCAGGACCTCGAGCGACCGGGCGGCGACCGGTGCCCCGGAGAGGCCACCCGCCCCCATCGCCTCGACCTCGGCGGCCGGCGTGACGAGGCCCGTCCGGGCGATCGTCGTGTTGTTCGCGATGACGCCCGCGAGACCGAGGTCGACCGCGAGTCCGGCGATGGCGTCGATCTGCTCGTCGGTCAGGTCCGGCGCGATCTTGACGAGCACCGGGGTGTTCCCGGCGGCGTCGCGGACGGCGGAGAGCAGCGGTCGGAGCTGGTCGAGCTCCTGCAGACCGCGCAGCCCCGGGGTGTTCGGCGAGCTGACGTTGACGGCGAGGTAGTCGGCGAAGGGGGCGAGCAGCCGCGTCGACTCGAGGTAGTCGTCGACGGCGTCCTCGACCGCCACCACGCGGCTCTTGCCGATGTTGACCCCGATGACCGGACGTCCGGGGTTGCGGCGCGCCCGCTCGAGCCGTCGAGCCGCGCGCGCAGCACCGTGGTTGTTGAAGCCCATCCGGTTGACGAGTGCCCGGTCGGCGATGAGCCGGAAGAGTCGCGGCTTCTCGTTGCCCGGCTGCGGCTTCGCGGTGATCGTGCCGACCTCGACGTGCCCGAACCCGAGCAGCCCGAGCCCGGCGATCCCCCGCGCGTCCTTGTCGAACCCGGCAGCCAGCCCGAAGCGCGAGGGGAAGTGGATCCCCATCGTCGTGACGCCGTCGGCGGCGGAGGGCCGCGAGTACCGCTCGACGACCCCGGCCAGGAACGGCACCGCCGGCAGCGCCCGGATCACCGCGAACGCGATGTGGTGCGCCCGCTCCGGGTCCATGTTCGCGAACACCGACCGGAAGACCACGGCGTAGCCGTTGCGCACGGCCTGCTCGGCGAGACCGCTCATGCGCTGTTGCCCGCTCCGCTGCCGGTCTGCGTCGCCGCGTGGTGGTCGAGCCGGAGCTGCCCGATCGCCTCCTCGAAGTCCTCGAGCGTGTCGAACGCCTGGTACACGCTCGCGAAGCGGAGGAACGCGACCTCGTCGAGTTCGCGGAGCGGTGCGAGGATCGCGAGACCGATGTCGTTCGCGTCGATCTGGCTCGACCCCGACGCCCGGACGGTCTCCTCGACGCGCTGCGCGAGCACGGCCAGGTCCCCGTCGGTCACCGGGCGGCCCTGGCACGCCTTGCGGACTCCGGAGACGATCTTGTCGCGGCTGAACGGCTCGGTCACGCCGTTCCGCTTCACGACGTTGAGCGAGGCGGTCTCGGTGGTCGAGAACCGGCGTCCGCAGTTCGGGCACTGGCGGCGTCGACGGATCGAGGTGCCGTCGTCGCTCGTGCGGGAGTCGACGACGCGGGAGTCCGGGTGGCGGCAGAAGGGGCAGAACATGTCGCTGCCCAGGCTATCGGCTCGGCGGCCGCACCAGGGGCGCGACGACGGACCGGTGGACGATCAGGCCCTGCCGGTCCGCTCCGTGACGGCCGCACCGTGGCCGGGCAGCTGCTCCTCGGACGACAGCGCGACGATGTGCGGAGCGACCTCGGCCAGCGCCGCTGCCGTGTAGCGGATGACCTGCTGCGGCCGCAGGAACGTCGACGCGGACAGGCCCGAGCCGAACCGCGCCTGGCCGCCGGTCGGCAGCACGTGGTTCGACCCGGCGAGGTAGTCCCCCAGGCTCACGGGCGTACTCGGCCCGACGAACACGGCACCCGCCGCGTCGATGTCGGCCAGCACGGCGTCGTCGTCCGCGGTCTGGATCTCCAGGTGCTCCGGTCCGTAGGCGTTGCTCACCGTCGCAGCGTCGGCGAGCGAGTCCACCAGCACCACGGCCGACTGCGGACCGTCGAGTGCGGTCTGGAGGCGCGCTGCCGTCCCGAGCGCCGCCACCCGTTCCGGGATCGCCGCCTCCACCGCGTCGGCGAACGTCGCCGACGTCGTTACCAGCACGCTGCCGGCCTGCTCGTCGTGCTCCGCCTGGCTGACGAGGTCGGCGGCGACGTAGCCGGGGTCCGCGGAGTCGTCGGCGATCACGAGGATCTCCGTCGCCCCGGCCTCGGAGTCGATGCCGACCACGCCGCGCACCAGGCGCTTCGCGGCGGCGACGAAGTTGTTGCCCGGCCCGGTCACGAGGTCGACTGGTTCGAGGCCGATCTCGGCGACGCCGTACGCCAGGGCTCCGACCGCGCCGGCACCGCCCATCGCGTACACCTCGTCGATGCCGAGGAGCCCCGCCGCGGCGAGGATCGTCGGGTGCACCCGCCCGCCGTGCGCACGCTGCGGCGGCGACACGAGGGCGATCGAGCCGACCCCGGCGACCTGCGCGGGCACGACGTTCATGACGACGCTCGACGGGTAGACGGCCTTGCCGCCGGGCACGTACAGGCCGACGCGGCGCATGGGCTGCCAGCGCTGGTGCACCTCGGCGCCGTCCGCGAGCGTGGTGACGGAGCCGGCGGGCACCTGCGCGGCACTCGCCGCACGGACGCGGCGGATGGCCTCGTCGAGGGCCTCGCGGAGTGCCGGGGCGAGCCCGGCCACGGCGGCGGCGATCTCGGCGGCGGGCACGCGGACGTGCTCGGGCGCTCCCCCGTCGAACCGCTCGGCCTGCTCGCGCAGCGCCGACGCCCCGTGGTGTCGGACCGCGTCCACGAGCTCGCGCGCCGCGTCGACGGCGTGGGAGACGTCGCCGACGGCGCGCGGCATGAGGCGGAGGAGGTCGGCACGGGCGGGCAGTCCGCCGCGGAGGTCGATTCGCTGCATCATCAGACCGCCAAGCCTACCGACGCGGGACGGGAGACCACGGTGCCCGACCCTCGGGGTGCCGCGGCCGGCCCGCAGACGGACGAGGCGCCGACAGGAGGACCGGACCCGTGCCTCCCGGCCGTCAGGTGAGTGCGTCGACGACGGGTCGGTGTCGCCGGATCGCAGCGTCGTCCCACGCACCGAGCAGGTGGAGCGTCGCGATGCGGAACGCGAGGGCGCGCACGAGCAGTTGCCGCCAGTCGGCGGTCCCGACACCGAGTGCGTCGACCCTGTCGACCGGCAGGCCGTGCCAGCAGACGGCGTCCGTCACCGCGATGGCGGCGGCGTAGCCGGGGGCTCGCCAGTAGGGCGCCCAGTCGATGACGACGGGGGCAGCGCCCGGACCGCTGAACAGGACGTTGCCGAGCAGGTCGCCGTGCACCAGCTGCTCCGGTGCGCTCACCGGGCGGAACGCGGCGGCGAGTCGGGCGAGCGTGCGCCCCGGTGGCAACGCCGCCTCGCCCCAGGCCGCTCGGTCGGCGCGGCTCCAAGCGTCGTCCTTGCGGTCGAGGAAACCGGGCCGATCGAGGTGGGCAACCGCCCGGTGGAACGCCGCTCCCGCGCGGAGGACGTCCTCGACACGGCGCTCGTCCGCGTGGCCGGGTACCCACTCCCAGGCTTCCCAGTCGCCGGACCGCCACCCTCCGTCCGCGGTCGCGACCGGACGCGGGGTGCGGAAGTCGTCGTGGTGGTGCAGCGCTGCGAGGACGTCGGCGCGCCAGTCCGTCTCGGCGGCGCCGTCGTGCGGACGGAGCACCACGTGGCCCGCCCGGTACGTGCGGCCGCGACCACCGGCGAGCCGTCCCACCGGTTCCACGGCTCCGAACGCCCGCACGACCGCGGGGTCCGGAGCACGCGTGTCCGGCGTCACACCAGGCAGCGCGGACCGAGCAGGCTCTTCAGCTCGCCGAACAGGTCCGGCGTCAGGTTCACCGGGAACGGCAGCTCGAAGGTGCGCGCGACGGAGTCCTTGAGCAGCCGGAGCCGCACCTCGGTCTCCCCCGTGTGCCGGCCGAGCACCGCCGCGAGCTCGGTGACGATCTCGGTCGTCGCCTGCCGCTCGGGCACGGACAGCGTGAGCGGGCCGGAGCCCATCGCGTCGCCGACGTTCGGCTGGAACATGCTCACGGCGTGCAGGGCCTTGCCGTCGTCGCGCACGTTGACGCGACCGCGGAGCACCACGATCGAGTCGGCGACGAGCGACGGACCGAACTCCTGGTACGTCTTGCCGAGGAACATGACACCGATCTCGCCGCCGAAGTCCTCGATCTGGACGATCCCGTACGGGTTGCCGCTCGACTTCGCGACGCGGTGCTGCACGCTCGTCAGCAGCCCGGCGACGGTGACCGTCTCGCCCTCGATGCCGTCGTCGGCCGCGATGACGTCCGCGATGGTGATCGACTGGTGCTTCGCGAGCTCGATCTCGAGCCCCGCCAGGGGATGGTCGGACACGTAGAGGCCGAGCATGTCGCGCTCGAACGCGAGCTTGTCGCGCTTGGCCCACTCGGGACGCTCCGGCACCTGCGACACGGGGGCCGCCGCGGGCTGTTCCTCGGCGACCTCGGCGAACAGCGAGTCGAAGTCGAAGCCGACGTTGCCGTGGGCTTCGTCACGCTTCACCTTGACCGCGCTCTCGACCGCCCCCTCGTGGATCTCCACGAGTGCGCGACGCGAGTCGCCGAACTCGTCGAAGGCGCCCGCCTTGATGAGCGACTCGACGGTCCGCTTGTTCGCGGACGAGATCGGGATCTTCCGGAGGAAGTCGTGGAAGGACTCGAACGCGCCCTTCTCCGTCCGCGCCTGCACGATGTCGTCGACGACGTTGAAGCCGACGTTGCGGATCGCACCCATGCCGAAGCGGATGTCGTCGCCGACGGCGGCGAAGAAGCCGATCGACTCGTTGACGTCCGGCGGCATGACCCGGATCCCCATGCGGCGGCACTCGTTGAGGTACAGCGCGAGCTTGTCGCGCGCGTCGCCGACGCTCGTGAGCAGTGCCGCCATGTACTCGGCCGGGTAGTGCGCCTTGAGGTACGCCGTCCAGAACGACACCACGCCGTACGCCGCCGAGTGCGCCTTGTTGAACGCGTAGTCGGAGAACGGCAGCAGGATGTCCCACAGCGTCTTGATGGCAGCGGCCGAGTAGCCGTTGTCCTGCATGCCCTTCTCGAAGCCGGCGTACTGCTTGTCCAGCTCGGACTTCTTCTTCTTGCCCATCGCGCGACGGAGGATGTCCGCCTGGCCGAGGGAGAACCCGGCGACCTTCTGCGCGATGGCCATGACCTGCTCCTGGTAGATGATCAGGCCGTAGGTCGTGCCGATGATGTCCTGGAGCGGTTCCTCGAGCTCCGGGTGGATCGGGGTGATCGGCTGCTCGCCGTTCTTGCGGAGCGCGTAGTTCGTGTGCGAGTTCGCACCCATCGGCCCCGGGCGGTACAGGGCGATGAGCGCGGAGATGTCCTCGAAGTTGTCCGGCTTCATGAGCCGGAGCAGCCCGCGCATCGGACCGCCGTCGAGCTGGAACACCCCGAGGGTGTCACCGCGCTGCAGCAGCTGGTAGGCCGCCTCGTCCTCGAGCCCCATGGTCTCGAGGTCGAGGTCGATCCCCCGGTTCGTCTTGATGTTGTCGAGGGCGTCACTGATGATCGTGAGGTTCCGGAGCCCCAGGAAGTCCATCTTGATCAGGCCGAGCGACTCCGCAGCCGGGTAGTCGAACTGCGTGACGATCTGACCGTCCTGCTCACGCTTCATCACCGGGATGATGTCGATGAGCGGCTCGCTCGACATGATGACGCCAGCGGCGTGGACGCCCCACTGACGCTTCAGGCCCTCGAGTCCGAGGGCGGTGTCGAAGACGGTCTTCGCCTCCGGGTCGGTCTCGACGACCGTCCGGACGTCGACCGCCTCCTTGTACCGGGGGTGGTCCTTGTCGAAGATCCCGGTCAGCGGGATGTCCTTGCCCATCACGGGCGGCGGCATCGCCTTCGTGAGCTTCTCGCCCATGCCGAACGGGAAGCCGAGCACGCGGGACGAGTCCTTCAGCGCCTGCTTGGCCTTGATGGTGCCGTACGTGACGATCTGCGCGACGCGCTCCGACCCGTACTTCTCGGTGACGTACTTGATCGCCTCACCGCGGCGCCGGTCGTCGAAGTCGACGTCGAAGTCGGGCATCGAGACGCGGTCCGGGTTGAGGAACCGCTCGAAGATGAGGCCGTGCCGGATCGGGTCGAGGTCGGTGATGCGCATCGCGTACGCCACCATCGAGCCGGCGCCGGAACCACGGCCCGGACCGACCCGGATGCCGTTGTTCTTCGACCAGTTGATGAAGTCCGCGACCACCAGGAAGTAGCCCGGGAAGCCCATCTGGTTGATGATCCCGACCTCGTAGTCGGCGCGGTCCTGGACCTCCTTCGAGATGCCGCCCGGGTACCGGTACTCGAGCCCCTTCGCCACCTCCTTCTCGAACCAGGAGTGCTCGGTCTCGCCCGCGGGGACGGGGAACTTCGGCATGTAGTTGGCGGCGGTGTCGAACTCGACGTCGCACCGCTCGGCGATGAGCAGCGTGTTGTCGCACGCCTCGGGGTGGTCACGGAAGACGTGCCGCATCTGCTGCGGGGTCTTGAGGTAGAACTCGTCGGCGTCGAACTTGAACCGGTTCGGGTCGTTCAGCGTCGAGCCGGACTGCACGCAGAGCAGTGCCGCGTGCGACTTCGCGTCGTGCGAGTGCGTGTAGTGCAGGTCGTTCGTGCCGACGAGCGGGATGCCGAGGTCCTTCGAGATGCGCACGACGTCCTCGATGACACGGCGTTCGATCTCGAGGCCGTGGTCCATGATCTCGGCGAAGTAGTTGTCCTTGCCGAAGATGTCGCGGTAGTCGGCGGCCGCCTTGAGCGCCTCGTCGTACTGCCCGAGGCGCAGGCGCGTCTGGATCTCGCCGGACGGGCAGCCCGTCGTCGCGATGATGCCCTCGTGGTACTGGTCGAGGAGCTCGATGTCCATGCGGGGCTTGAAGTAGTACCCCTCGATCGACGCGCGGCTCGACAGCCGGAACAGGTTGTGCATGCCCGTCGTGTTCTCGGCGAACATCGTCATGTGCGTGTACGCGCCGGACCCCGAGACGTCGTCGCCGCCGCCGTCCCCCCAGCGCACGCGCGTCTTGTCCGAGCGGTGCGTGCGGGGCGTGATGTACGCCTCCGTGCCGATGATCGGCTTCACGCCGCCGGCCTTCGCGGCCTTCCAGAACTCGAACGCCCCGAACATGTTGCCGTGGTCGGTGACCGCGACGGCGGGCATGCCCTGCGCGGCGGTCTCGGCGACGAGGTCACTCAACCGCGCCGCACCGTCGAGCATCGAGTACTCGCTGTGCACGTGCAGGTGGACGAAGGAGTCGGATTCCGACACGGGACCTCCGGTTTCGACGGGGACTGCTGCGGGGCGGGACAACTCTAACCGCCGGCACCGACCTCCCCGGCGTGTCCGCCGGGTCGGCCGGCCGCCCGCGCCCGCGAGCGGGCAGGACACGCCGCAGGCGTCCCGTCCAAGCGGGCAGGACACGTCGGCTGGTGCCGCCGAGCGCCACAGATGCTGCCCGCTCGGCGGACGGCGACGGACGCGACCCGGTGACGGACGGGAGGCGCGTGGCGGCGCCGCGACGCGCCTCCCGTCCGTCCCCGGTGCACCCGCGGTAGGCCACCTGGGCAGGACACGCGACGCTCCGGCCGCGGCGGTCCCACGACTCGCCGCGTGCGGGCTGTCCAGGTTCGGCAGGTTGCTCAGATGCGCGCCGACATGCCGCAATTGCGGAACCTCGGCGACCGGCACGCGGCGCGGCGCGACGCGACGCGACGAGCCGCCTACGCCGACGCGGCGCGGATGCGCTCGAGCGCCTGCTGCAGGTCGTCCGGGTAGTCCGCCTGGAACTCCACCCACTCGCCCGAGCGCGGGTGCTCGAACCCGAGCCGCACCGCGTCGAGCCACTGCCGCGTGAGCCCGAGCTCGGCCGCGAGCACCGGGTCCGCCCCGTAGGTGGTGTCACCGACGAGGGGGTGCCGCGTCGCCGCCATGTGCACGCGGATCTGGTGCGTGCGTCCCGTCTCCAGGTGCACCTCGAGCAGGGTGGCCGCCCGGAAGGCCTCGAGCGTCGCGTAGTGCGTCACGCTCGGCTTGCCGTCGGCCGTCACCGCGAACTTCCAGTCGCTCGACGGGTGCCTGCCGATCGGCGCGTCGATCGTGCCCGAGGTCGGGTCCGGGTGCCCCTGCGCGAGCGCGTGGTACACCTTCTCGACGGTGCGCTCCTTGAACGCCCGCTTCAGGTGCGTGTACGCGAGCTCGGTCTTCGCGACGACCATCAGGCCGGAGGTCCCGACGTCGAGCCGGTGCACGATGCCCGCGCGTTCGGCGGCGCCGGAGGTGGCGATGGTGAAGCCCGCGGCGGCCAGGCCTCCCGGCACCGTCGGCCCGTCCCACCCGGGCGACGGGTGCGCGGCGACGCCGACGGGCTTGTCGACCACGACGATGTCGTCGTCGTCGTGCACGATCGTCATGCCCGGCACCGCAGCCGGCACGATGCGGGGCGGTTCCTTCGGAGCCCACTCGACCTCGAGCCACGAGTCGGCGTGCAGGCGGTCGGACTTGCCGACCTCGACGCCGTCGACCCGGACCCCGCCGGCCGCGACGACGTCGGCCGCGAAGGACCGCGAGAACCCGAGGAGCTTGGCGATGGCGGCGTCGACGCGCTCGCCCGCGAGCCCGTCCGGCACCGGGAGGGAACGGTGCTCGCTCACGTCGCGTCGTGCCCGAGGACGTCGTGGCCGTCGCGCGGCGCACGCGGGTCCGGTTCCGGACGGGCGGCACGGCTCGCGCCGGCGACATCGGCGCGCGTCGACGGGGTGGTCGTGTCCTCGTCGGCGCGTGCCGCCGCGGCGTCGGCCGCGCGCTGCTGCTTCGCCGAGAGCGCCCGGGTGCCGTCGAGGTTGACCCCGAGGACCACGAGGAGCACGAAGACCACCATGCTGACGCAGATGAACGAGTCCGCGATGTTGTAGATCGCCGGCATCATCCACGGTGTCGAGATGAAGTCGACCACGTGGCCCCGGCCGAACCCGGGCTCGCGGAAGAGCCGGTCGAGCAGGTTGCCGAGCGCGCCGCCGAGCAGCATGCCGAGCACGATCGCCCACCACATCGAGCGGATGCGCCGGGCGTAGACGACGATGGCGACGACGACCGCCGTCGAGACGATCGAGAAGACCCAGGTCATGTTCACCGCGAACGAGAACGCGGCCCCCGGGTTGCGGACGTACAGGAGCTGGAGTGCGTCACCGAGGACGGGCACCACCTGGCCGTAGGGCAGGTTCGCGACCACGAGCGCCTTGACGCCCTGGTCGAGTGCCACCACGACGACAGCGGCGAAGGCCAGTGCCGCGATCGCGCGGACACTGACCTTCGCTCGTGGTGCTGGTCGGGACAACGTCAGTTGCCGAAGCCCTGCGCCGACGCCGGCGCGGGGGTGAGACCGGACTGCTCGGAGCCCGAACCGCCCAGCTCGTCGAGCTGCCCCTGGATGTAGCTCTTGAGCTGCGCACGGTAGTCGCGCTCGAACGTGCGGAGCTCGTCGATCTTGCCCTCGAGCTGGCGCTGCTCCTGCTCGAGCACCGCGACACGCTGACGGTTCGTGTTCTCGGTGTCGGCGATGATCTGGCGCTGCTTGGCCTCGGCCTCGCTCACGAGGCGGGCGGCCTGCGCGGTGCCCTCGGCGATGAGCGCGTCGCGCTTCTCGATGCCCTCGCGGACGTGCTCCTCGTGGAGACGACGGGCGAGCGTGAGGAGGTTCGTGGTGCCCTCGGTGTCCTCGTCGGCGGGGACCGTCGACGGGGCGGGAGCGGCGGCGGCGACCGGCGCGGGCTCCGGAGCGGCGGCGACGGGGGCCGGCTCGGGCTCGGGCGTCGGAGCGGGCTGCTCGTCGTGCTCCGCGGTGGTCTGCGCGTCGGCGGGCTGCTCGACCGCGGCCGGCTTCGGCGCCGACTCGGCGGCCTGCAGGCGCTGCCGGAGCTCGTCGTTCTCGGCCGTCAGGCGACGGAGCTCGACGACGACCTCGTCCAGGAAGTCGTCGACCTCGTCCTGGTCGTAGCCTTCCCGGAACTTCGTCGGCTGGAACCGCTTGTTGACTACGTCTTCCGGCGTCAAAGCCATTGCCGTCACCTCGATAGAACTGCTGAACGTGTGGAACCACTTGCGTCGCGACCGAACCTACCAGTCACGTCGAGCGGTGCGGACGTCCGCCGGGGCGGACATCGATCCCGATCACCGTACACCGGAGCCGGATCGGAACCGTGACCTTCGCCTGGGCGTGGCGCGTGTCGCGGCGGAACGCGGTCAGAAACCGCGGGCGAGGCCCCCGACGATCACCCGGAGGATGATCACCACGAGCATGACGATGGTCCACCCGAAGTCGAGCGCCACCGGCCCGAGCCGCAGCGGCGGGAGGAGCCGCCGGACGAACCGGATCGGCGGGTCGGTCAGGGTGTAGACCACGTCGGCGACGACCAGCAGGGCGCCACGGGGACGCCACGACCGGCTGTAGGCCTGCACGATGTCGAACGCGAACCGACCCCACATCACGAAGAAGTAGAGGAGGAGGGCGAAGGAGAGGATCCCGAAGACCAGTGACACGATGGGGCTCGCTCGGCTCGGGTGCGTCCGTCGTCAGGACGGCCGCACGGGGCGGGCTGAACCGCGGGGACGGCTCAGGACTGGGCGAAGAAGGACGCCTCGATGTCGGACTCTACCTCAGCCGGCTCACCGCTCACCGCGACGTGGGCGGGCGAGAGCAGGAAGACCTTGTTCGTGACGCGCTCGATCTTCCCGAACAGCCCGAGCGACAGGCCCGATGCGAAGTCGATCATGCGACGCGCGTCCGACTCGGTCATCTGCGAGAGGTTGATGATGACGGGGATGCCGTCGCGGAAGCTCTCGGCGATGGACTGGGCGTCCTTGTACTCGCGCGGGTGGACGGTGAGGATCTCGTTCATTTCCTGGACCGGGGTCGCCTTCTGTGCGGTCGTGTGCGAGCGGCGGAGCGGGGTGACCTGGGCGCCGCGCTGGTGGGTGTGCGTCTTGGGCTCGGCGGGTGCCGCAGCGGGTGCGGCGGCGGCCGGTGCCTCCGGTGCCGGGGTCGCGGCCGCAGTGGCGACGGGAGCCGGGGCGGCGGCGGGCTGGCGCGTCTGCGCCGGAGCCGCCTGCTGCTGCTCGTCCTCGTACAGTTCCTCGTCGGCGAGGCCGAGGTAGACCATCGTCTTCTTGAGCGGGTTGGCCATGGTTCCTCCGGAGTTCGTGCTCGTGGATGCCCTGGGACGAGGCTAGGGCGCGACGGGCCGGTTTCCCGTGATTGCCGTGCCGATGCGGAGGTGTGTCGCGCCCTCGGCGATCGCCTCCGCGAAGTCGCCGCTCATGCCGGCCGAGACGTCGGTGGCGCCGGGCGCGAGGGACACGACACGCTCGGAGATCGCGCGGAGCCGAACGAAGGCGCGACGGGGCTCCTCGTCGAGCGGTGCGACGGCCATCACCCCGCGCAGGCGGACCGTGCCGGTCGCCAGGACCCGTTCGGCCATCGCCTCGACGTCCTCCGGCTGGACACCGCCGCGGCCGGGGTCGTCGGTGAGGTTGACCTGGACGAAGCCGTCGATCACGCGCGGGTCCGGCTCGGCGTCCGTCGGCGCGAAGGCGTCGACGACCGAGTCGCGGTCGAGCGACTGGACGACGTCGGCGTACCGCCGCGCCTGGCGTGCCTTCTTCGACTGCAGCTGTCCGACGAAGTGCCAGGTGAGGTCGAGGTCGGCCAGCTCCGCGGCCTTCGCCTGGGCCTCCTGGTGCCGGTTCTCCCCCACGTCGGTGACGCCGAGCGCGGCGAGCTCGCGGACGAGGGAGGCCGGGTGGTACTTGGTGACGACGACGAGCGTCAGCTCGTCGGCCGAGCGCCCCGCTGCGCGGGCCGCGTCTGTGATCGCGGACCGGACGGACGCGAGACGCGCCTCCAGTCCGTCACGGTCGACGGTCTGGAGGCGCGTCTCGGCAGCCACGGGAGGCTTACTTCAGGAAGTCGGGGACGTCGAGCTCGTCGTCGTCGTCGAACGCCGGGTCGGCGGCACGACGCACGGGCGCCTCGTGCTCCTGCGACGACCAGGACGGTGCGCTCGTCGCGGTGTCCTCGATCGCGCCGGTGCCGGCCGCGCCGGACGACGCACCCGCGCCGCCCTCGGGATCGACCCAGCTCGAGCGGTGCTGCTTCTGCTGCTGCGAGCTCGGCTCGCCGCCGTCGAAGCCCGCGGCGATGACGGTCACGCGGACCTCGTCGCCGAGGGTGTCGTCGATCACGGCACCGAAGATGATGTTGGCCTCGGGGTGGACGGCCTCCTGCACCAGGCGCGCGGCATCGTTGATCTCGAAGATGCCGAGGTTCGAGCCGCCCTGGATCGACAGGAGCACGCCGTGGGCACCGTCGATCGAGGCCTCGAGCAGCGGGGACGCCACGGCGAGCTCGGCGGCCTTGATGGCACGGTCGGCGCCCCGCGAGGAGCCGATTCCCATGAGCGCCGAACCGGCGCCCTGCATGACCGACTTGACGTCGGCGAAGTCGAGGTTGATGAGACCGGGCGTGGTGATGAGGTCGGTGATGCCCTGGACACCGGCGAGCAGGACCTGGTCGGCGGTCGCGAAGGCCTCGACCATGGAGATGCCGCGGTCGCTGATCTCGAGCAGGCGGTCGTTCGGCACGACGATGAGCGTGTCGACCTCGTCCTTGAGCGACGCGACGCCGTTCTCGGCCTGCGACTGACGACGCTTGCCCTCGAAGCTGAAGGGCTTCGTGACGACACCGATCGTGAGCGCGCCGATCGACTTCGCGATGCGCGCGACCACGGGCGCACCACCCGTCCCGGTGCCGCCGCCCTCGCCGGCCGTGACGAAGACCATGTCGGCACCCGCGAGGGCCTCCTCGATCTCCTCGGCGTGGTCCTCGGCGGCACGACGGCCGACCTCGGGGTCCGCGCCGGCGCCGAGACCGCGGGTGATCTCGCGGCCGACGTCGAGCTTGACGTCGGCGTCGCTGAGCAGCAGTGCCTGTGCGTCGGTGTTGATCGCGATGAACTCGACGCCGCGGAGGCCGAGCTCGATCATGCGGTTCACGGCGTTCACGCCGCCGCCGCCGACACCGACGACCTTGATGACGGCGAGGTAGTTGTGGTTCGTGGTCACGTCAGTCGGGCCTCCGGTTGAACCCTCAACCTCTACTTGAAGTTCAGGGGCAATGCTGGTAGATGTGGTGCTCCCCCGACGCTACGGGTGTGCTCCGCAGGCTGTCGCCCCGCCACGCCGCGTGTCGCCGATCGCGGTCGTCGATTCCTGCTCACGCGGCGTCCGCCCGGCAGCGACGGCGCGTCAGTCCTTCGCGCGGACGATGCCGTTGTCCGGCGCCGACACGTCGAACTCGACCTTCGTGTCGGGGTTCCGCGCGGTGTGGTCCTTGACGAGTGCCGCGAGCAGTGCCGCCTTCGCGTCCGACGAGTCCGGGCTCCCCCACACGACGGTCGACCCGTCGCCGAGCGTCAGCGTGACGTCGTCCGCCGTGCTCGCGCGGACGTCCGTCACCTGGTTGCGGACGGTCGACGGCAGCGACAGGACGACCTCGGTCATCGTGCGGAAGACCGGGGACCCGAGCTCGGCGCGGGCGACGTCGGCGACCGGCACGCCCTCCGGGCGCTTGGGCGACGACTGCACGACGATGCCGGCCGGGTCGACGAGGTCGAAGGACTTCCCCGACGGCACGGCGACGACCGGCGTGCGCTCGGTGACGGTCACCACCAGGGTGTGCGGCGGGACCTCCTCGGTCACGTAGCTCTCGATGAGGGGGAAGCCGGCGATGTCCCGCTTGACCTCGTCGAAGTCCAGCCGGGCGAGCGGCGTGCCGACCTGGTCGGAGAGCGCCTGCCGCAGGGCGGTCGCGTCGACGCGGTCGGTACCGCGGACCTCGATCGTCCGCAGGGCCATGAGCGGCGAGGTGACGGCGACGAGGATCGAGGCACCGAACACCACGACGACCGCCGCGACCGTGATCCACGCGGCACGACGGTGCCGGGCCCTGCGGGTGAACCGCCGGACCTCGGCGCGTTCGAGCAGCCGACGGCGGCGCTTCGCCACGCGGGCCTCGCGGGCGGTCTCGGCGGCGCGGACGCCCGCACCGATCGGGGTCGCGTGCGCGCCCGTGGCCGCAGCACCGGAGTCGTCGGCAGCGTGGTCGGCGACCGACGGCACGGCCGCGTCGATGACGTCGGTGACGGTGGCGAGGCGTCCGGGCCCGCCGCCGTCGGTGCCGTCGTGGGTGCCGTGCTCGGCAGCCGGGTGCGCCCCCGGGCGGGCGGTGTCGTGGTCGTCGTCGGCCTGGTACTCCCGCAGCCGTTCGGCGACCGAGGAGAAGCCGGCGCCGAGCCGACGGCCGGCAGCGCTGGCGATCGCGCCGGCGCGGTCCCGGTGACCGGGCGCGCCGGACGCAGCCGTGGCGGTGGGGTCGACCCGCTCGTCGACCCGCTCGTCGACGGGGGCCGACGTACCGGGGTCCCGGTGGGCCTCCCGGCCGTCGGTCGCGGGCGGACGTGACGGGCGCCGCGGGATCAGCGGGCCACGACGCTGCCGTGGCGTCGACGCGCGCTCGGCTGGGCCGGCCGGTTCCTCCGGACGCCCGTCGAAGCCCTCGGGACGCTTCACTGCGTGCGCGTCCCGTCGTGCAGGGCACCGAGGACCTGCGGGATGATGCGGTACACGTCGCCGCAGCTGAGCGTCATGACGATGTCGCCCTCGCGCGCGACGTCGGCCGCGCGTGCGGACGCCTCGTCCCAGTCGGGCAGGAAGTCCACGCGGGACTGGTCCACGAACCGCTCCTGCACGAGGGCACCGGTCACGCCGGGCTCCGGGTCCTCCCGGGCGCCGTAGACGTCGAGGACCACGGTGTGGTCGGCGAGCTCCTCGTAGACCTTCGCGAAGTCCCCCGCCATCAGGCGGGTCCGCGAGTACAGGTGCGGCTGGTGGATCGCGATGATGCGGCCGTCGCCGACGACGTTCCGGGCGGCGCGGAGTGCGGCCGCGACCTCGGTCGGGTGGTGCGCGTAGTCGTCGTACACGGAGACACCGCGCTCGACGCCGTGCAGCTCGAAGCGCCGCTCGGTGCCGCCGAACGCCTCGATGCCGCGGATCGCGTCGGCCGGGGCGACCCCGAGACCGGTGAGCACCGCGAAGGCGCCGACGGCGTTCACGGCGTTGTGCCGTCCGGGCACGCGCAGGGTCATGTGGTGCGACTCGCCCCCGGCGCGCAGGTCGACCTCGACGCTCGCCGACTCGACGATGCGCTCGATGCGGACGTCGGCGTCGGCGGCCTCGCCGAACGTGACGATCTCGGGTGCGCCCTCGCGCGCCCGGACGCCCGCCGTCACGCGCTTCGCGCCGGCGTCGTCGCTCGAGACGACGATGCGTTCGCGTGCCCGGCCGGCGAACTCGACGAACGCGTCGATGAAGGCGTCCTCGCTGCCGTAGTGGTCGAGGTGGTCCGCGTCGACGTTCGTGACGAGGGCCACGGCGACGTCGTAGAGCAGGAAGGAGCCGTCGGACTCGTCGGCCTCGACGACGAACAGGTCGCTCGTGCCCGGGGCCGAGCTCGTGCCGAGCGACTGGATGACGCCGCCGTTGACGAAGCTCGGGTCGAGTCCGAGCTCGACCATGGCGGTGACGATCATGCCGGTGGACGTGGTCTTGCCGTGGGCGCCGGCGACCGCGACGAGGCGGTGGTCGGCGATGAGGGCGGCGAGGGCCTGGGACCGGTGCAGGACCGGCAGGCCGCGGCGCTGCGCCTCGAGGAGCTCGGGGTTGTCCGGCCAGAGGGCGCTGGTGACGACCACGGTGTCCGCGTCACCGAGGTTCGCCGCGTCGTGCCCGACGTGCACCTCGGCGCCGAGGTCGCGCATGGTGCCGGTCGTCGCGGTCTCGCGGGAGTCGCTGCCGGTGACGCGGTGCCCGGCGGCGAGGAACATCCGGGCGATGCCGCTCATGCCGGAGCCGCCGATGCCGATGAAGTGGACCGTGCCGAGGTCGTCGGGGATCGGCTGGGTCAGGTCCGGCTTGATGGTCATCGTTCCTCCGTGGTGCTGGTGCCGGCGCTCGGGCTGGGGCTCGGGCTCGTGCTCGGGCTCGGGCTCGGGCTCGGGCTCGTCGCGTCCGTGGCGGTGCGCGTCTCCCCGCTGCCGCGTCGGGCCCGTGGGGTGGCCCCGACCGCCGCGTCCTGGACGAGCGCCGTCATCCGGTCGGCCCCGTCGCGGTGGCCCACGCTCCCCGCACGCACCGCCATGTCCGCGATGCGGGCCCGGTCGCGCAGGATGCCGAGCAGCTGGAACGAGACCCAGTCCTCGGTGAACGCGGCGTCGTCCACCAGCACCGCTCCCCCGGCGCCGACGACGTCCGCCGCGTTGTGCCGCTGCTCGCCGTTGCCGACCGGGTAGGGCACGAGCACGCTCGGCAGACCGACGGCGGTCAGCTCGCAGACCATGCCGGCACCGGAGCGCGAGACCACGAAGTCCGACGCGGCGTAGGCCAGGTCCATCCGGTCGCAGTACGGCAGCACGTGGTACCCGTCGAGGTCGCTGGGGCCGATGTCCGACTTGCCGCCGACGACGTGCAGCACCTGCCACCCGGCGTCGACGATCGCCGTCGCGGACCGGTTCACGGTCGCGTTGATGCTCCGCGCACCGGAGGAGCCGCCGGTGACGAGCAGGACGGGTCGGTCCGGGTCGAGGCCGAACTCGGCCAGCCCCTCGGCGCGCGCGGCACGGCGGTCGAGCGTCTCGATCTCCCGGCGCAGTGGCATGCCGACCACGCGGCCGTGGCGCAGGCGAGTGTTCGAGAACGTCAGCCCGACGTGCCGGGTGAGGAACGCGGCGAGCCGGTTCGCCAGCCCGGGCTTGGCGTTCTGCTCGTGCACGACGATCGGCGTGCCCGTGCGCTTCGCCGCGATGTAGGCCGGCGCGGCCGCGTAGCCGCCGACCCCGAGGACCACCTCGACGTCGTGCTCGCGGATGAACCGCTCGGTGCGCCGGACCGCCGCCGCGAACCGTCCGGGGAAGCGCAGCGCGCGGGCGTCGAGCCGACGCGGGAACGGCAGGCGCGGGATCGTCAGCAGCTCGTAGCCGCGCATGGGCACGAGCCGCGACTCGAGCCCCTCGGCCGTACCGAGCACGAGCACCCGGGCCTCCGGGTCGCGCTCGGTCAGCCGGTCGGCGACGGCGAGCAGCGGGTTGACGTGTCCGGCGGTGCCGCCGCCGGCGAAGAGGTACGTGCTCACCGGAACCTTCCGTTCTGGGGTGCGAGGTCGTGCCGCGGCCCGCCGACCGCGTTCCGTCCGGGCAGGTCGCGGGCGAAGGACAGCACGACACCGATGGCCACGAGGGTCATGATGAGCGCCGAACCTCCGGCGGAGATGAGCGGGAGCGGGACGCCGAGGACGGGCAGGAGCCCGAGCACCACCGCGATGTTGACGAGCGCCTGCCCGATGATCCAGGCGAGGATCGCGCCGGTCACGGTGCGGACGAAGGGGTCGTTCGACTGGCGGATCACCTTGATCATGCTGACCGCCAGGACCACGAAGAGCGCGAGGACGACGACGGCCCCGATGAGCCCGAGCTCCTCGCCGATGATGGCGAAGATGTAGTCGTTGTCGGCCTCGGGCAGCCACGACCACTTGGCCTTGGAGTTGCCGAGCCCGACGCCGAAGACCCCGCCGGACGCCAGCGCCCACATGCCGTGGACCGGCTGCCAGCAGAGGTCCTGGTACTGGTTGGAGTCGGTGCACCCGGACAGCCACGCGCTGATGCGGACCTGCCGGGAGGACGAGGCCATCGTCACGAAGGGCAGGACCACCCCGACCGCGACGACGATCGCGAGCAGGTGGCGTGCGCGGGCGCCGCCGATGTAGAGCGCGCCGAGCACCAGGATGAGCATGATCATCGCGGTGCCCTGGTCGCCACCGAGGAGCACCATGCCGAGCGGCAGCACCGTGGCGATGCCGACCGGGACGAAGATCTCCTTCCAGTCCCGGAGCTTGTCGCGCTTGGCGTACATGATCGCGCCGATGCCGAGCGCGAGCGCGAGCTTGATCGCCTCGGACGGCTGCGCGGTGAACGACCCGAAGCCGACCCAGTTCCGGTTGCCCTGCACCTCGATGCCGAGCGGTGTGTAGACGAGCAGCTGCAGGAAGAGCGCGGCGCCGAGGATCCGCATCGCCCACTTCCGCCACACCCGCGCGGGCACGCGACTGGCGACGAGCATGAGCGGGACGCCGAGCACGGCGTACAGCCCCTGTCGCGACGCCGCCCCGAAGAAGTCGTGCGTCGCCGCGTACTGCTCGACGCTCGACGAGGACAGCACCATCACGACGCCGAAGACGACGAGGAACAGCGTCACGCCGAGGATCGTGTAGAACGTGCTCGACTCGGCGACGAAGACGTTCTTGACCGCGACGACGGCGCCGTGCGTCCGGCGTGGTCCGTCGGCACGGGGGGAACCGGCCGCCGTGCGGGTGCCGCTACGGCCGCTCGGGAGATCCGTGGTCGCCATCGGCTGTGCCTCCCAGGTGCTCGTGGACCGCCGCCGCGAATCGACGCCCCCGGTCGGCGTAGGAACCGAACTGGTCGAACGACGCAGCAGCCGGGGCGAGGAGGACCGTGTCGCCAGGTCGCGCGACCGAAGCGGCATGCCGGACCGCCTCGGGCATGACGTGTTCAGTGTCCGTCGCCTCGACCTGCAGGACCGGCACCCCGGGCGCGTGTCGCGCGAATGCCTCGAGCACGGGCGCGCGGTCGGTCCCGATCACGATCGCCGCCCGGGCGTCCGGACCGAAGCGCTCGACGAGCCCGTCGATGTCGACGCCCTTGAACTGGCCACCGACGATCCAGACGACGGTCTCGAACGACGCCAGCGACGCCGTCGCCGCGTGCGGGTTCGTGGCCTTCGAGTCGTCGACCCAGGTGATGCCGTCCGCCGTCGCGACGTGCTCGGTGCGGTGGTGGTCGGCGCGGAACCCCTGCACGGCGCTGCGGATGTGCGCCGGTGCGACGGACGCGGCACGCGCGAGGGCGGCGGCGGCCAGGACGTTCAT
Source organism: Curtobacterium sp. ME26 (assembly GCF_903970945.1). NCBI lineage: Bacteria > Bacillati > Actinomycetota > Actinomycetes > Micrococcales > Microbacteriaceae > Curtobacterium > Curtobacterium sp. ME26. Next base: position 3,981 of record NZ_CAJCKG010000014.1, on the reverse strand, counting down.
GGTCATGTGCGGGCTCGCGAGGCCGGCCTGCTCGAGGTCGGCCAGGGTGGCCAGCTCGAGCGCGCTGTTGCGGCGGTCCTCGGTGAAGGCGCGGTCGCAGAGCACGTCGTCGACGATGCCCACGTCGCCCGGTGCGGGGACCCCGGGGGTGAAGCCGACGGCACGGCAGCCCTCGACGACGTCGGCCTGCTCGACCATGCGGCGGGTGGCGTCGTCGGCGGTGTTGTAGACGCACGCCATGACGGAGCGCTCGTAGACCTTCGCCTTCGCGGCCCGGTAGGCCTCGGCGGAACCGTGCCACTCGAGGTGGTCGTCGGCGATGTTCAGGCAGCCGCTCGCGAGCGGCACGACGGCGCCGTCGCCCGTGGTGGGCATGTAGTGCAGCTGGTGGCTGGAGAGCTCGACGACCAGGACGTCGAAGCCCTCCGGGTCGCGGACGACGTCGAGCACCGGCACGCCGATGTTCCCGCACGCGACCGCACGGAGTCCGGACGCGGCGAACATCGCGGTGGTCAGCTGCGTGGTCGTGGTCTTGCCGTTCGTGCCGGTGATCGTCACCCAGGGCGCCGCGATCGGGCCGCGCACGACCTTGTCGCGGACGCGCCACGCGAGCTCGATGTCGCCCCAGACCACGCTGTTCGCCGTGGCCCACTGCACGCTCGCGTTGTGCGGCGGCAAGCCGGGCGAGACGACCACGAGGTCCGGCGCCTGCGCGACGAGCGACTCGGGCACGGTGTCGAGCGACGTGCGCTCGAACCGGGCACCGATGACGTCGAGCAGCTCGACGGTGTCGTCGGGTCCGTCCGGGGCGTGGACGGTGACCTCGCTGCCGAGCTCGACCAGGGTGTCCGCCACCGAGAAGCCGGTGGCGCCCAGCCCGAGCACAGCGACCCGGAGCCCCTTCCACCCCTCGGCGTACCAGCTGTCGAGGCCGTCGAGCCGAGCGGTGGGCGTGCGGGCGTCAGCCGACACGGGCGATCCATTCCAGGTAGAAGAGTCCGACACCGGCGGCGACGCAGAGTCCCGCGATGATCCAGAACCGGACGACGACGGTCACCTCGGCCCACCCCTTCAGCTCGAAGTGGTGGTGCAGCGGGCTCATCCGGAAGATGCGCTTGCCGTGGGTGATCTTGAAGTAGGCCCGCTGCAGGATGACCGAGCCGGTGACGATGAAGAACAGTCCACCGATGAGGATCAGCAGCAGCTCGGTGCGGCTCAGGATCGCGAGACCGGCCAGGGCGCCGCCGAGGCCGAGCGACCCCGTGTCGCCGAGGAAGATCTGCGCGGGCGAGGTGTTGTACCAGAGGAAGCCGATGAGGCCACCGCAGACCGCGGCCGCGACGACGGCCAGGTCGAGCGGGTCGGTCGTGCTGTAGCAGGCGTGCGCGGTGCTCTCGTCGAGCCGCACGCCGCCGCAGATCTGGTTGGACTGCCAGAACCCGATGATCACGTACGAGCCGATCGCGAGGATGCTCGACCCGGTCGCGAGACCGTCGAGGCCGTCCGCCACGTTCACGCCGTTCGACGTCGAAACCGTGAGCAGCACGATCCACGCCAGGTACAGGACCGTGCCGATGACGGTCCCGAGCACCATGAAGTCGAGCCACGGGACGTCGCGGATCGCGGAGATCATCGTGGACGCCGGGGGCTTGCCGTTCCCGGTCGGCACGACGAGCGCGATCGTGGCGAAGATGACGCCGACGATGACCTGGCCGAGGACCTTGGCCCACCCGCCGAGCCCGAGGCTCCGCTGGCGTCGCACCTTCAGGAAGTCGTCGATGAAGCCGACGAACCCGAGTCCGACCATGAGGAACAGCACGAGCAGCCCGGACAGGGTGACGGAGTCACGCCCGACCAGGTGTCCGACGAAGTAGCCCAGCACCGCGCCGATGATGAGGACGATGCCGCCCATCGTGGCCGTGCCGCGCTTCGTGTGGTGCGACTGCGGGCCGTCGTCACGGATGAACTGTCCCCACCCGAGACGGTGGAACAGCTTGATGAACAGCGGCGTGAGCAGCAGTGTGAACACCAGCGACACGGCGCCGGCGACGAGGAGCGCGATCATTCGGTGACACCTCCGAGGCGGTCGCCGAGGAATCGCAGTTCGGCTGACTTCGAGGACTTGACCAGGACGACGTCGCCGGGGCGGACCATCTCCTGCAGGGCACGGACGGCGTCGTCGACGTCCTCGACGTACACGGACTCCCCGTCCCACGACCCCTCGAGCGTGGCGGCCTGGTGGATGGCGGCGGCGCCGGGTCCGACGACCACGAGCTGTCCGATGCCGAGCCGGACGACGAGCCGACCGATGGTGTCGTGCTCCTCGGTCGCGTACTCGCCGAGCTCGGCCATCTCGCCGAGCACGGCGACGGAGCGCTCGCCCGGGCGCACGACCTGCGCCAGGGTGCGGAGCGCGGCCGCCATCGAGTCCGGCGAGGCGTTGTAGGCGTCGTTGATGACGGTGACGCCCTCGGGTCCGCCCTGGAGGAGCTCCATGCGCCAGCGCTCGGCCCGCGTCATCGACGCGAGCGCCTCGGCGCCGGCGGCGAGCGGGACCCCCCACAGGTGCGCGACGGTGAGCGCGGCGGACGCGTTCATCGCGTGGTGCTCACCGAGGATGGCGAGCCGGACGTCGACGGTCTCGGGGAAACGCGTGGTGCCTCCCGGCTGGTCCGTCGCGTCGGCGAGACCGTCGCCTCCGGGGCGGACGGGAGGCGCGGTGAGCGTGAAGCGGGTGCCGCTGCGGTCCGTCTCGATGCCGCCGATGCGGTAGTCGGCACCCGCGGACGTGCCGAACCCGACGACGGTCGCGTCGGTCAGCGCCCGCATGGACGCGACACGGTCGTCGTCGACGTTGAGCAGCGCGGTCGCGGTCGCCGGCAGGTCGGTGACCATCTCCGACTTCGCGCGCTGCGTGGCCTCGATGCCGCCGAACTCCCCCGCGTGCGCGAGTCCGACCTTGAGGACGACGCCGACGTCCGGCTCGGCGATCGAGACGAGCTTCGCGATGTGACCGATGCCGCTGGCACCCATCTCGACCACGAGGAACCGCGTGTCGTGGGTGATGCGGAGCATCGAGACCGGGGCGCCGACGTGGTTGTTGAAGGACCCCTGCGGCGCGACGGTGTCGCCGTGCTGCTCGAGGATGGTCCGGAGCATGTTCTTCGTGCTCGTCTTGCCGTTCGAGCCGGTGATGCCCACCACGCGCAGGGGGGCGGGGCGGCCCTGCTCGTCGACGCGGTCGGCGCTCGAGGCGCGGACGCGCGCGACGACCTCGTGCGCGAGCGCGGCGAGGGCGGCGTACCCGTCGGGCACGACGACCTGCGCGGTGTCGCTGCCCTCGGGCAGCTCGACCGCGCGTTCGGTGACGACGAGCGCGGCACCGGCCTCGGCCGCGGCCGGCACGAAGCGGTGGCCGTCGGTCTCCTCACCGAGCAGGGCGAAGAACACGCTGCCGGCGCCGACCAGGCGCGAGTCGGTCTCGACGCTGCCGTCGACGACCCGTCCGCGGGCACCGCTGACGAGCTCGCCGCCGATCGCGGTGGCGATCTCGGCGAGGGTCAGCGCGATCATCGGATCTCCTCCGCCGGACCGGAGTTCGGCTCCCAGCCGGCCTCGCGGAGGGCCTGGCGGGCCTCGTCGCGGGCCGAGTACGGCGTGCGGACGCCCGCGATGTCGCGGTAGTCCTGGTGCCCGGGACCGGCCCAGAGGATCGAGTCCCCCTCCCCGAGCAGGCTGACCGCCTTGCGGATCGCGGCCTCGGGCGGGCTCACCTCGTACGTCTCGTGGTCCGGGTAGGCCTCGCGCGCGGCGTCGACCAGGGTCTTCCGGATCGACGCGGCGTCCTCGAAGCGGGGGTGGTGGTCGGTGACGACGAGCACGTCGCTGCCGGCCGCCGCCACGCGCGCCATGTCGCCGCGCTTGGTCGTGTCGCGGTCGCCGTCGGCGCCGAAGAGCATGAGGACCCGGCCGGTCGTGAAC
>NZ_CAJCKG010000013.1:0-76058 GCF_903970945.1 Curtobacterium sp. ME26 | reverse complement strand
CCTCGTGAGCGCCGTGACCGCGCGCATCGGTGCCGCCGCAGCGGGCCGGCAGCGCACGGCGGCGGCCTCGGCGACCGACGCCAGGAGCGACGCCGTGCTGCACCTCGAGGCGGCGAGCCGGTCGGCCCTGGTCGTCGCCGTCGCCCGTCGCCTGCGGGAGCACCGGTTGCTCGACGGCGTGCCCTGGCACCGGATGGCGGTCGTGACGCGCAGCGGCGCGGCGATCCCCGAGCTGGTCCGCGCGCTGTCCGTCGCCGAGGTCCCCGCCACGGCCGGCGCCGCCCCGATCCGACCGCGGGACGACGGTGCCGCGCGGGCGCTCCTCGACGCGGCCGGCGTGGCACTCGGCGTCGTGGCGCTCGACGCCGACCTCGCGACGTCGTTCGTGACGGGGCCGCTCGGTGGCCTCGACACCCTCGCCATTCGACGACTCCGGCTGGCCCTGCGCCGTGAGGAGCTCGCCGGCGGCGGCACGCGCACGGCCGACGAGCTGCTGGTCGAGGCGCTCGGCGCGCCCGAACGGCTCGCGACGATCGATGCGGGGTTCGCGCGCCGGGCGACCCGGCTCGCCCGGAGCCTGGTCCGCGCGCACGCCGACGCCGCCGCGGACGCGAGCATCGAGGAGATCCTCTGGGGGCTCTGGGAGCGCAGCGGCCTGGCGACCACGTGGGGCGGGCAGTCGGCGGCCGGTGGGGTCGGCGCCGCCGAGGCCGACCGGCACCTCGACGCGGTCGTCGGGCTGTTCACCGCGGCGAAGCGCTTCGTGGAACGCACCCCGGACGCCCCCGCCCGCGTGTTCGTCGACGACCTGCTCGGGGCCGACCTGCCCGAGGACTCGATCGGACCTGACCGGACGGCCGGCCGCGTCCGGGTGCTGACGCCGTCGGCCACCATCGGGCTCGAGTGCGACGTCGTCGTCGTGCTCGGGCTGCAGGACGGGGTGTGGCCGAACACGCGGGTGCGCGGGAGCCTCCTCGACCCGGACGGCCTGGTCCGCGCGGCCGCGGGCGTCGAGCACGGCCCGGTTGACGACCGGGCGGCGGTGGTCGCCGACGAGCTGCGCCTGTTCGCGCGGGCCGTGTCGCGCGCGACGACGCAGGTGGTGATCGGCACCGTCGCCAACGACGACGAGGCACCGTCGCCCTTCGTCCGGCTCGTCCCCGTGCCGCCCGACCGGCAACCGACCGTGCACCCCCTGTCCCTGCGTGGTCTGGCCGGGTCGCTGCGCCGTCGCGTCGTGACCTCGGGGGACCACGAGGCCGCCTCGGCACTCGCACGCCTGGCCGACGCCGACGTCCCCGGGGCGTCTCCCGACGAGTGGTACGGCACCGCCGCACCGACGACGGACGCCCCGCTCGTCGACCTCGACGCCCCGCCGGCACCGGAGCACGAGGGCGGCGAACCCGTGCCGCCGACGGTCGCGGTGTCGCCGTCGCGCATCGGCACCTTCGAGGAGTGCCCGGTGCACTGGTTCGCGCAGACCTTCGGCGGCGGGGCGCCGAGCCCGGCGATGGGCATCGGGACGATCGTGCACGAGGCGATGGAGCACGCGACCACGGTCGACGTCGAGTCCCTGTGGGAGCACGTCGAGGGCCGCTGGGACGAGCTCACGTTCGAGTCGCCGTGGGTGGCCGACCGTGAGCGCGCCCGGACCCGCCGCATGATCGAGGGGCTGAGCGACTACCTCCGGACGTTCGCGAGCGCCGGGCGGCGGCTGCTCGGCGCGGAGACCTCGTTCGCGCTCGTGACCGGACCGGCGCGGATGCGGGGCAGCATCGACCGCATCGAGGTCGACCCCGACGGCCGGGTCAGCGTCGTCGACCTGAAGACCGGGCGCTCGATGCCGAGCGAGAAGAACGACATGCCGGAGCACCCGCAGCTCGGCGCGTACCAGCTCGCGGTCGAGGACGGCGCGGTCGAGGGCGTGCCCGCGGGGTCGTCGATGGGGGACGCCCGGCTCGTCTTCGTGCAGAACCCGCGGAGTGGTCGCGCCTTCTCGGAGCGGACCCAGCACGCCTTCGACGACGAGGCCCGCGAGGCGTACCGCGCCCGCCTCCACGGCGTCGCCCGGGGCATGGCCGGACGGACCTTCCTCGCGAACGTCGACGACCACTGCGACCGGGCACGCACCGGGGTCGAGTGCCGCATCCACGTGGTGGGCGAGGTGACGTGGTGACGACCGGCACCGAGCACGAGACCGAGCGGCCGGCGGCGGCGGACCCCTCGGCAGGCGCTTCCGCGCAGCACGACGCCGACGCGATCGCCGACGCCCTCGGCCGACCCCGCCCGACCGCGCAGCAGCGCGCCGTCATCGAGTCGCCGCTCGCCCCCGCACTCGTCGTCGCCGGCGCCGGCAGCGGGAAGACCGAGACGATGGCCTCCCGCGTCGTCTGGCTGCTCGCGAACGGGTTCGTCCGACCTGCTGAGGTGCTCGGCCTGACCTTCACCCGCAAGGCCGCCGGCGAGCTGTCGGTCCGCATCAACGACCGGATCCGTGCGCTCGAGGACGTCGGCCTGCTCGCCGCGGGCGACGCGTTCGAGGCGCCGACGGTGTCGACGTACAACGCCTTCGCGAACGCGGTCTTCCGCGAGAACGCGCTGCTCGTCGGACGCGACGGCGAGTCGCAGGTGCTCACCGAACCGTCCGCCTGGCAGCTGGCGCGCCGCGTGGTCGTCGCCGCGCGCGACGACCGGTTGGCCGGGCTCGACCGTGACGTCGACACCGTCACCGCAGCGGTGGTCTCCCTCGCGGGCGCGGTGTCCGAGCACCTCGTCGACCCCGCGGACCTGCGGCGCTTCGCGATCGACTTCGCGAGCCTGCTCGAGCTGCCCGGGAACGCCCGGGGCAACCCCTACAAGACGGTCACGGACGCGGTCGCGGCGATCGGTGCCCTCGAACCGCTCGTCGACCTGGTCGAGGAGTTCCGTCGGCAGAAGGTCGACCGCGGCTTCGTGGAGTTCTCCGACCAGATCGCCCTCGCGCTCGCCGCCGCCGAGTCCGCGCCGCGCGTGGTCGACGACCTGCGGCACCGGTTCCGTGTCGTGCTGCTCGACGAGTACCAGGACACCTCGGTGGTCCAGACCCGGTTCCTGGCGCGGCTGTTCCGCGGACACCCGGTGATGGCCGTCGGCGACCCGCACCAGTCGATCTACGGCTTCCGCGGTGCGAGCGCCGCGAACCTCGCACGCTTCCCGCGGGACTTCGGCGACGCGGACCCCGCACCGGTCACGTTCGCCCTGTCCACGAGCTGGCGGAACCCGGTCGACGTGCTCGCCGGGGCGAACGCCGTCGTCGATCCGCTCTCCGCCGCGTCGGAGGTCGCCGTCGAGCGCCTGTCCCCGCGGCCGGGCGCGGACCGCGGCACCGTCACGGCGGTGTTCCCGGAGACCCTGCCGGAGGAGGCCGAGGGCGTCGCCCGGTGGTTCGCCGAGCGCCGTGCCGCGACGCCCGACGGCTCGATGGCGCTGCTGCTGCGCTCGCGGAAGGACCTGTCGGCGTTCACCGCCGCGCTCGCCGCGCAGCGCGTGCCGTTCCACGTCCTCGGCACCGGCGGCCTGCTGCAGCGGCCGGAGATCGTCGACCTGGTCGCGTGCCTGCGCGTGCTGCACGACCCGTCCGCGGGCAACGACCTGATCCGCCTGCTCGCGGGCGCCCGGTGGCGCGTGGGCGCGGCGGACGTCGTCGCACTGCACGAGCTCGCGCGGTGGTTGTTCAAGCGGGACCACACGCAGCAGCGGCTCGACGACGAGGTGACCGCGGCCTTCCGGGCGTCGGTCGCGGCCGGGGAGCACGGCTCGATCGTCGACGCGCTCGACTTCGTCGCGACGGCCCCGGACGAGCACGGTGCCCTCGAGGGCATCAGCCCCGCTGGTCGGCAGCGCATGCGTGCCCTCGGGCAGCAGCTCGCCGCGCTCCGCTCCCGGGCCTCGGGGGACCTCGTCGACTTCGTCACCCTCGTCGTGCAGGAGATGCGGCTCGACGTCGAGGTCGCCGCGCACGAGCAGGGCAGTGCCGCCTTCCTCGACGCCTTCGTCGACGAGCTCGCGGGCTTCGCGGCCACCGACGACCGGGCGGACCTCGGTGCCTTCCTCGGCTGGATCGACGCAGCTGCCCGGCGCGACGACATGGGCCCGCGGTCCGAGGAGCCCGAGGCCGGCACGGTGCAGGTCCTGACCATCCACGGGTCGAAGGGCCTGGAGTGGGACGCCGTCGCGGTCCCGCGGCTCGTCGAGGGTGCGCTCCCGGCACGACCGCAGGAGGGCTCGTCCGGCTGGCTGGGCTTCGGCCGGCTGCCCTACGAGTTCCGCGGCGACGCCGAGGAACTGCCGCAGCTCGCCTGGCGGGGGAACGCGGACCAGAAGGGCGTGGTCGACGCGATCGACGCCTACAAGGAGCAGGTGCGCTCCCGCAACGAGGACGAGGAACGTCGGCTCACGTACGTCGCGCTCACCCGGGCCCGGCACGACCTGCTCGTCTCCGGGTCCTGGTGGGCCGGCGGCGTGAAGCCGACCGAGCCGAGCCGGTACCTGCGCGACCTGGTCGAGGCCGGGATCGTCGACCCCGAGGCGGTGCCCGACCGTACCGTGCACGAGGAGGACCCGCTCGGTGAGGACGGCGCGACCCAGACCTGGCCGCACGTGCCCTTCGGGCAGCGCGGCGCCCGGGTGCTCGCCGCCGCCGACCGGGTGCGGAACGCGAACCCCGGCGCGGCCGGTCGGTTCGCGGCCGAGATCGACCTGCTGCTCGCCGAGCGGCAGGCGCGTCGGTCCGCCCGGCACGCCGTGGCGGTCCCGCACCGGGTCCCGGCCTCCGGCTTCAAGGACTACCTGGCGGAGCCCGGCGCCGTCGCCGAGCGCCTGCGGCGTCCCATGCCCGAGCGCCCCTACCGGGCCACCCGGCTCGGCACGCTGTTCCACCGGTGGGTGGAGCAGCGCGCGGGGAGCGGCGGGTCCCTCGAGACGCTGGACCTGTGGGACGGCGAGCGCGACCTCGACGCGGACGAGGCGGTCGACGCCTCCGCGGACGCGGCCGTGACCGACGACGACGCCCGACGGCTCGCGGCCTTCCAGGCGACGTTCGCCCGGTCGCGCTGGGCCGGTCGGACGCCGATCGAGGTCGAGCGCGAGATCCACATCCCGTTCCTCGGCCACAGCATCGTCTGCAAGCTCGACGCCGTGTACGAGATCGACGGCCGGGCCGAGGTCGTCGACTGGAAGACGGGGAAGGCGCCGAGCGGCGCGGACGACCTGGCCGCGCGGCAGCTCCAGCTCGCGCTCTACCGCGTCGCGTACGCGGAGTTCACCGGTCGCCCGCTCGACGAGGTCGACGCGGTGTTCTACTTCGTCGCCGACGACCTCGAGGTCCGCCCGACCGAGCTGCTCGACCGCGCCGGTCTCGAGCGCGCGTGGCGGGACGCCGTCGGCTGAGCCGACAGCGGACGGGAGGCGCGTGGCCGGCCCGCCCCGCGCCTCCCGTCCGAGAGCCGGTCGGCTGCGCGGTCGCGACGCGCCGCGCGCGGTCGGGCCGTGTCGAGCGCGGTGCGCTCAGCGGGCCGGGTCAGCCGTGGCGGCGTTCGGTCGACGACAGCAGCTGTTCGACCTCGCCGATCTCCATCGTCTCGGGGGAGACCGACTGCAGCGGCGCCGCCGTCGGCGTCTGCACCGCGTCGACGAGGCGGTGCATCATCGCGACGGCGTCGTCGACGACCTCGGTGCTCTTCGCCTGCACGCCGTGCAGCAGCCACTGCGCGGTCTCGAGCTCGTGGTACACCCGGGCGCGCTGGGCGAGCTGGCGGTCACGCCCGCCGCCGTTCGCCTCGTACGCGCTGAGGACGGTGTCGAACGCCTCGCGCTGCCCGGCGAGCACCCACGCGAGGTCCTTCGCGGGGTCGCCGAGCCGGAGCTCGCCCCAGTCGAGGACACCGCTGACGGCGTCGCCGTCGACCAGGAGCACCCCGGTGCCGAGTGCGCCGTGCACGACGGTCGGCGTGAACTGCCAGAGCTGCTGGTCGCGCGCAGCGCCCTCCCAGCGCTCGACGAGCGCGGCGGGCACGAGCTTGGTCGCGACCGCACGGTCCATGACGGACACGGCGGAGCGCAGCACCTCGAACGGGGTGAGGGAGGGCAGGCCGGCGTCCGTGACGAAGCTCGTCGGCAGCTGGTGCACGGCGGCGACGGCGCGGCCCACGGCGGTGGCGAGCTCCGGGCGCTCCCCGAGGTCGCGGAGCGTCGGGTGCGCACCGTGCACGTAGGTCGTGACGATGGCGCGCGTCGACCCGACGGGTGCCTGGCCGCGGTACTCGGCCACCGCGAAGGGGAGCCGGGTGCGGATGCCGGCGCTCAGGGCGCGGATCGCGACGAGGTCGGCCGACTGCCGGGCCTCGGCGCGCTGGTTGCGCGGTCGGCGGATGGCGCTCAGTGCGCCGTCGGCGTCGCGGAGGACGGCCGACTCGTAGTCACCGGACGCGGCCGAGCCGAGTGTGCGTGTGCCCGTGACGACCATGCCGGGAACGGCCGTCGTCGCCAACGCGGCTAGAGTGAACTGGGATCCCGCCATGTCCTCAGGGTAGGTCCGCGTCCGGGGGCCGAGCGCACGCCACGCTGGCCCGTCGAGCCCCGGAACGGTCCACGGGGTCCCGCCGGACGACAGCCGGAGACCCTGTCCCGACCGCAAGGAGCGCCCTGCCGTGACCGTCGAGTTCGCCGCAAGGCTCCCGCTGTCCCGCAACGAACTCGACCGTGACGCGGAGTTCCGGACCACGCCGGACCTCGAGCGCGTCCTCCGGGACGACCCCTCGACGCGGTGGCTGCCGGTGCGCGGCGCCGACCTGCTCCGCGAACCGGACGGTGCGCTCCGCTTCGTCGACGTCACGGCCGTCCCCGAGGACGCCGTGGTGCTGTACCTCGGCCGTGCGGTCGCGGACGCCCCGGACGCCCCCGCCGGGACGCGCTTCGTCGCCGCGCTGCTCGACGCGGCCGCGGCCGCGGCGATCGAGCCCGACGACGACGCGTGGGCGAGCCTCCGCATGTTCGGCACCGAGCTGTCCGCACGCGACCAGGGCCTCGCGGTCGAGGCCGTGGCGATGGCCAACTGGCACGCCGTGCACGGGTTCTCGCCGCGGACCGGCTCGCCCTCGGCGGTCGTCAGCGGCGGGTGGGTCCGCCGCGACCCGGAGGGGCACGAGATCTTCCCGCGCACGGACGCGGCGATCATCGTCGGCGTGACCGACGCGGACGACCGCATCCTGCTCGGCTCGAACGCGGCGTGGGACGCCGACCGGTACTCGCTGCTCGCCGGGTTCGTCGAGCCGGGGGAGTCCCTCGAGGACGCCGTGCGACGCGAGGTCTGGGAGGAGTCCGGCGTCCGCGTCGAGGAACCCGAGTACCTCGGATCGCAGCCCTGGCCGTTCCCCGCCTCGCTCATGCTGGGCTTCCGTGCGCGTGCCCTGGACGGCGACCCGTCGACGGTCCGCCCGGACGGGGTCGAGATCCTCGACGTCCGGTGGTTCTCGCGCGACGAGGTCCGCGAACGCGCCGGTGACACCCTGCTGCTGCCCGGCCGGACGTCCATCGCCCGCGCCATCATCGAGGAGTGGTACGGCGGGCCGCTCGACCTGCCGTGACCGACGGACGCCCCGCCCCGGTGCGGCCGCCCTCGCCCGACGAGCTCCTTTCCGCGCTCGACGCCGAGCAGCAGACCGTCGCCCGCACCCTGCTCGGTCCGGTCGCGGTCCTCGCCGGCGCCGGGACCGGCAAGACGCGGGCGATCACGCACCGCATCGCGTACGGGGTGGCGACCGGCACCTACTCGCCGAACCACGTCCTCGCGCTGACCTTCACCACGCGCGCCGCGGGTGAGCTGCGCTCCCGGCTGCGCGCCCTCGGTGCGGGCACCGTGCAGGCCCGGACCTTCCACGCCGCCGCGATGGCGCAGCTCAGCTACTTCTGGCCGGACACCGTCGGCGGGCACGCACCGCGGATCGTCGAGTCCAAGGGCCGGGTCATCGCGCACGCGGCCGACACCGTGGGGATCCACGTCGACACCCCGGTCCTGCGCGACCTGGCGGCCGAGGTGGAGTGGCGCAAGGTGCAGATGCTCACGTACGACGAGTACGAGGCCGCCGCCGTCGACCGGGTGATGCCGCGGGACACCCCGGCGCGACGCGTCGTCGACCTCATGCGCGCCTACGAGCAGCTCAAGGACGACCGGCGGCAGCTCGACTTCGAGGACGTCCTGCTCGCCACGCTCGGGATGGTCGAGTCGGAGCCGCGCGTGGCATCGTACGTGCGGCAGCAGTACCGGTTCTTCGTCGTCGACGAGTACCAGGACGTCTCACCCGTCCAGCACGACCTGCTCCGTGCGTGGCTGGGCGGTCGCGACGACGTGTGCGTGGTCGGTGACGCCAGCCAGACGATCTACTCGTTCGCCGGGGCCTCGAGCCGGTACCTGCTCGGCTTCGGCTCGGAGTTCCCGCGGGGATCGGTGCTGCGGCTCGAGCGGAACTACCGGTCCACGCGGGAGGTCGTCCACGCGGCGAACACCCTCATGCGCGGGCAGCCGGGCGCGCTCGACCTCGTCGCGCAGACGGCCGAGCCGGGGCCTGCGCCCGAGGTCCTGGCGTGCGTGCACGACGGGGACGAGGCCCAGACCGTGGCACGGCGCATCGGCGAGCTCGTCGCGGGCGGCGCCCGGTTCGGCGAGTGCGCCGTGCTGTACCGCGTCGGGGCGCAGGCGGCCGCGCTCGAGTCCGCGCTCGGTCGTGCCGGGATCCCGTACCGCGTGCAGGGCGGCACCCGCTTCTTCGACCGGCCCGAGGTCAAGCTCGCGGTGCACCACATGCGCGGCGAGGCGGTCCGGCAGACGGACGACGAGCTCACCCGACGCGTCGGGCTCGTGCTGCAGCTGAGCGGCTGGACCCCCACCCCGCCCGACGGCACGGGCGCCGTCCGCGACCAGTGGGAGGCGCTGCAGGCGATCATGGGCCTGGCCGAGGCATCGCCCGAGGGCACGACGATGCAGCAGTTCGCACAGGACCTCGTGGACCGTGCGGCGACCCACCACGAGCCGGAACTCGACGCGGTCACGCTCGCCACGCTGCACTCGTCGAAGGGCCTGGAGTGGCCGCACGTCCTGGTGGTCGGTGCCGCCGAGGGGCTGCTGCCGATCTCGCACGCGTCCACCGACGACGAGGTCGACGAGGAACGGCGGCTCTTCTACGTGGGCCTCACCCGCGCACGCCGGTCCGTCACCGTCACGTGGTCGCGACAGGGTTCCACGCGAGGGGGTGCCCGGGCCCCGAGCCGGTTCCTGGCAGCGCTCGACACGCACACCGCGGGTGCGGAGCCACCGGCAGCAGGCTGACGGACAGGTCGTCGCGGTCGAACACGACCTGGTCCGTCCCCGGCTCCTGCGTCGTGCTCGGCAGCCGCTGCACGAGCATCCGGGTGGCGGCGGACGCGAGCGCGGCCAGCCGCCACGGTGACAGCGGCGCTGCCGGTCGACCCCAGACCTGCGCGGCGAGTGCCGGCCACGCCGGGTCGGCGTCGACGCGTGCGTACTCGACGCACTGCAGGCACGGGCCCTCGCCGGGCACGAGCACCGGACCGAGGCGCACCCGGCCGTCGCCGACGACGAGTGCGAGGTGCGGCGTCCCGCGACGTGCCCAGGCCGCGCGGAGGGCCGGGTCGACGACGTGGTCGGCGACCACGAGCGCGAGGGACGGCGGCGGGTCGGGGAGCACCACCGGACCGCCACGCGGCGCGGCGGTCCTGGCGACGGTGACGCCCTCGCCGGAGAGCAGCTCCGCCACCGTGTCGGCGAGGGCGCCCGGCCCGTGCACCTCGACCCGTGCGAGCGGTTCGGGCAGCACCTCGACCACGGCGGGGGAGGCGTCGCCGAGGATCCGCGCGGCGACCTCCGGGCGGCACCCGGTCGTCGCGGCGAGTGCGGTCAGCGCGTCACGGCTCGTCTCCCGTCGGAGTGCGCAGAGGAACCGTTCCTCGGCCGTGGACGGCACCGGGACGACGGCACGCGGCGGGTCGACGCCGAGCTGCACGGTCCCCGGGTCGCGCCAGACGAACTCGAGCGTGGGGTCGATGCGGATGCCCATGTCCCCACCGTGACGGAACGGCCGGCCCCGAGGGGACCGGCCGTCGCCATCTGTGGAGAACTACTTGGGCGAGTCCCCGTCGCCGTCCCGGGTGCCGCCGTCCTCCGGACCGCCTGCTTCGTCGATCCCACCCGCCTCGTCCTCGCGCGGACGGTCGCCGGTCGTGTCGTTGAGCAGGTCCTCGAGCGCCCGGTCGAACGCGTCGTCCTCGGCGGACCGGCCCGGGTTGCGGAGCCGCAGGACGAAGGCCTCCGGGTCGTCGACGTCCTCGGAGGTCGGGACGGCGTCGAAGTGCGCCCACAGGGCGTCGCGCTCCTCGGCACCGAGCTCGTCCGTGACCCGCTGCCAGAGCGCGGCGGCCTCCCGGAGGCGGCGGGGCCGCAGCTCGAGCCCGACCAGCGTCGCGAACGCGGACTCGGCGGGGCTCCGGCGGCGCGGCGGCGACGGACCATCTCGGCGATGGCGTCGGACCGCGGCAGGCGGACGGTCGCGGCGGCGGTGACGGTGTCGACCCAGCCCTCGACGAGCGCGAGCATCGTCTCGAGGCGGCCGAGCGCGGCCTCCTGCTCCGCGGTGCGCGGCGGGATGAGCGCACCCGACGCCAGTGCGTCGCGGAGCTGCTCCTGGTTCGTCGGGTCGATCTCCGACGCGAGCTCCTCGACCCGGTCGAACGGGATGTGGATGCCCCGCGCGTAGTCGGTGATCGACGAGATGATGTGCAGCCGGAGCCACTTCGCCGACCGGAAGAGCCGCGCGTGCGCGAGCTCCCGGACCGCCAGGTAGATGCGGACCTCGTCCGCGGGGACGTCGAGGCCCTCGGCGAACTCGGCGACGTTCTGCGGCAGGAGCACCGCGACCTGCTCGTCGAGGAGCGGGACGCCGACGTCGCCGCCCGAGACGACCTCCTTCGCGAGCTGTCCGACGACCTGGCCGAGCTGGACCGCGAACAGGGCACCGCCCACGCCGCGCATCGCCTTCGAGACGTCGCCGAGCATGGCCTTGAGCTGCTCCGGCGCGCGCTGGTCGATCGCCTCGGTGAGGGCGTTCGCGATGCTCAGCGCCACCGGCTCGGCGATCTGCGCCCACACCGGGGTGGTCGCGCGCGCCCACTGCTCGCGCGTCCAGATGCTCGGCGTCGCCGTGAGCTCGGGGACCGAGGTCGCCTCGTCGAGCCACAGCGCAGCCACCTGGAAGGCCTGCCCGGCGGCCTGCGAGGTCGCCGGGTCCACCGGGTGGCCGCCGTCGCGGGCGATCGCGGTCGCGCGCTCCGACGCGACCGAGAAGTCGATGCCGTCCCCGCCGGACTGCGCGGCCCGCTGCAGCTGACTCATGAGGTTCGCCACGAACGCCGGGTCGTTCGGCAGGCCGGCCGCGCCCGCGAGCTGCGACGGGTCGATCTGTCCCTCTCCGGAGAGCAGCTTGCGCAGCATCTCCTGGAAGTCGTCGTCCGGACCCCGCTGCGGTTCATCAGGCATGCCGACTACGCTAATCGCTGCTCACGGGACCGCGCCTGGGATGCCCCCGTGGGGTCGCCCGAACCGCTGCGCCGAGGGCGAACAGCCCGTGCACGCGCGGGCGCCCACCCCGTGGAAGGACGTCCGTGACCCTCTTCGCCCCTGCGCCCCGTCGCCGCTCCCGTTCGCGCACCGTCGGGTGGGCGTTCGTCATCGGGGCCGTGGTGCTCGGGCTCCTGGCGAGCTTCCTGCCGAGCCCGTACCTCATCGAGGTGCCGGGTCCGGTGTACAACACCATCGGCACCCAGCGGCAGGGGCAGGGCAAGGACGCGAAGGACGTCGAGCTCATCCAGATCGACGGCGCGCGGACGTACCCGACCGCGGGTGCGCTCGACATGCTCACCGTCGGGATCCAGGGCGACGCGACGAACCGGCCGTCGTGGACGAGCGTCATCCGGGCACTGTTCTCGCGCTCCGAGGCCGTCATCCCGGCCAGCGCGGTCTACCCGGAGGGCACCACGACCGAGCAGGTGAACCAGCAGGACGCCGCGGACATGCAGTCGTCGCAGCAGTCGGCCGTCGCCGCCGCGCTCATCCACCAGGGCGAGGACCTGCCCACCCGGCTCGAGGTCGGCTCGGTGCAGGATGGGTCCGCCGCGGACGGCGTCCTCCGGAAGGGCGACGTCATCACGGCCTTCGACGGGCACCAGCTCACCACGAACGTCGACGCCGGCTCGCTGCGGGCGGCGGTGGCGGACCACGGGACCTCGTCCCCGGCGGCGGTCACCGTCGAGCGCGACGGCACGAGCCGGACCGTCGAGGTCACCCCGCGCGAGGAGCAGGGCACCGCACTGCTCGGCGTCGGCGTCACCGAGCACTACGAGTTCCCCTTCGAGGTCAAGATCGCCCTGCAGGACGTCGGCGGTCCGTCCGCGGGCATGATGTTCGCGCTCGGGATCATCGACGAGCTCACGCCGGGCGAGCTGAACGGCGGCGAGCACGTCGCCGGGACCGGCACCATCACGGCCGACGGCGAGGTCGGACCGATCGGTGGCATCCGCCAGAAGCTGTACGGCGCGAAGGACGCCGGCGCGACCGTCTTCCTCGCACCCGCCGAGAACTGCGACGAGGTCGTCGGTCACGTCCCCGACGGGCTCGACGTCTACAAGGTCGCGACGCTGGACCAGGCGGTCACCGACCTGCAGACCATCGCGTCGGGGAAGAGCACCGCCGGTCTCGCGCGCTGCACGTCGTAGCACTGCACGTCGTCGGACCGGCCATCCGGTCCCCGCGACGTGCGCGCACGTCGCGATCCGCGCCTCCCGTCCGGACGGCCTGGAGGCACGGGTCACCTTCCTGAGTCCCCGCACAGCTTGGCTGTCGGCGGGGACCCGTAGGATCGGTGCACTGACGGCCCGCCGCGCCGGGCCCGCCGGTCCGACACGTCTGGAGCACATCAAGTGACGACAACCTCGTCCACCTCGGGTCCCTCTCCTTCTGGGCGGCGCTCGCCGCGGGTCCCGATCGTGGTCACGATCATCGTGCTGGCCGCACTGGTGATCGGCTTCTTCATCTTCGCCAGCCTGTACACCGACTACGCGTGGTTCGCGCAGCTCGGCTTCCAGCAGGTCCTCACCACGAGGTGGGTCGCGAGCACCCTGATGTTCGTGGCCGGGTTCCTCGGCATGGCCGTCCCGGTGTACGTGAGCATCGCGCTCGCGTACCGGTTCCGTCCCGTCTACGCCAAGCTCAACTCGCAGCTCGACCGCTACCAGCAGGTCATCGAGCCGCTGCGCCGGGCCGTCGTGATCGGCATCCCGGTGGTGCTCGGCCTCTTCGCCGGGCTCGCGACCGCCGGTCGGTGGAGCATGGTCCTCGAGTACTTCAACCGGACGTCGTTCGGCAAGAAGGACCCGCAGTTCGGTCTGGACATCGGCTTCTACGTCTTCGAGCTGCCCTTCTGGCGCTCGATCGTTGCGTACTCGTCGGCCGTCGTCCTCCTCGCCGGCATCGCCGCGCTCGCCGCGACCTACCTCTACGGAGCGCTCCGCTTCGGCGGGCGCGAGGTCCGCATCTCGCGGGCGGCGCGCATCCAGCTGGCCGTCACGGCAGCCGTCTACGTCGCGCTCCAGGCCGTCAGCCTCTGGCTCGACCAGTACGCCGCGCTGACGAAGGACAACCCGCTCATCACCGGTGCGCAGTACACCGACGTCAACGCGGTGATCCCCGGGCGCGAGATCATGGCGGGCATCGCCGCCATCGTCGCGATCCTCTTCATCGTGACCGCGGTCATCGGCCGCTGGCGCATCTCGATCGTCGGCACCGGCCTGCTGCTGGTCGCCGCCATCGTCATCGGCGGGATCTACCCCTGGATCGTGCAACGCATCCAGGTCAAGCCCTCCGAGCGCACCTACGAGTCCGCGTTCATCGAGCGCAACATCAAGGCCACGCGCGACGCCTACGGGGTGAGCGGGGTGCAGGAGCAGAACTACGACGCCACCACCGAGGTCACCTCGGGGGCGCTCGCGCAGGACGCGCAGACCACGGCGAACATCCGCCTGATCGACCCGAAGATCGTCCCCGACACCTTCAGCCAGCTGCAGCAGTACCGGCAGTACTACCAGTTCCCGCGGGAGCTCGACGTCGACCGGTACGACGTGGACGGGCAGACCGAGGACACGGTGATCGCGGTCCGCGACATCGACCTCGAGGGCCTCAGCGCCCAGGCGAACACGCAGTACAACCGCACGTTCGTCTACACGCACGGCTTCGGCGTCACCGCCGCCTACGGCAACCAGCGCGCGAGCGACGGCAAGCCGGTGTTCCTCGAGTCGGGCATCCCGGCGAACGGCGCCCTCGGCGACTACCAGCAGCGCGTGTACTTCGGCGAGTCCTCGCCGCCCTACTCGATCGTCGGCGGCCCCGAGGGGACGAAGAACGTCGAGCTCGACTACCCGGCCGGTTCGGACGACAGCGACGGCGGGAACGCCACGACGACGTACCAGGGCAACGGCGGACCGAGCCTCGGCGGGTTCTTCAACCGGCTCGTCTACGCGGCGAAGTTCCAGTCCGAGCAGATCCTGCTCTCCGACGCCGTCAACCGCGACTCGCAGATCCTCTACGACCGCGACCCGATCCAGCGTGTGCAGAAGGTCGCGCCCTACCTGAAGCTCGACGGCGACGCCTACCCGGCGATCGTCGACCACCGCATCCAGTGGATCGTGGACGGCTACACGACGAGCGACGCGTACCCGTACTCGCAGAGCCAGAGCATGTCGGACAGTGTCAACGGCACGGACTCCTCGGCGTTCCGCACCGACCAGGTGAACTACATCCGCAACTCGGTGAAGGCCACCGTCGACGCGTACACGGGCAAGGTCACGCTCTACGCGTGGGACACCCAGGACCCGGTGCTGAAGACCTGGCAGAAGATCTTCCCCGGCACGACGGAGCCGGTGTCGCAGATGAGTGCCGAGCTGCTCGACCACGTGCGCTACCCGACCGACCTGTTCAAGGTGCAGCGGTCCATCCTCGGCACGTACCACGTGACCAACGCGAACTCGTTCTACTCGGGTGACGACGCGTGGAACACGCCGCAGGAGACCACGACGGGCACGACCGAGAGCGACACCGACTCGACGGCGGACAACGTCTCGCAGACGACGACCAACGCGCTCGGCACCCAGACCACGGCGACGCAGGGCAACCTGCAGGACCCGTACTACCTGACCATGAAGGTCCCGGGGCAGGACACCGCGTACTCGCTCTACACGACCTACATCCCGCAGCAGTCGGCCGGGGCGAACAACCGCAACGTGCTCACCGGGTACCTGGCGGTCGACTCGGACGCCGGTGGTGCCGGCAAGGGCGAGAAGGGTGCCAACTACGGCAAGCTCACGCTCCTGACGATGCCGAAGACCGACAACATCCCGGGTCCGGCGCAGGTGCAGAGCCTCTTCAACGGTGACACCACCGTGTCGCAGGAGCTGAACATCCTGAAGCGGGGCAACTCGACGGTGAAGCAGGGCAACCTGCTGACCCTGCCGGTCGGTGGCGGCTTCCTCTACGTGCAGCCCGTCTACGTGCAGTCGACGTCGAGCGGGTCCTACCCGCTGCTGCAGAAGGTGCTCGTGGCCTTCGGCGACAAGATCGCGTTCGAGGACACCCTCGACCAGGCACTGAACAGCCTGTTCGACGGTGACTCCGGCGCGGCTGCCGGCGACCAGGGCGCTGCGGACGGTTCCGGCTCGGGGTCCACGGACTCCGGATCCGACACGTCCGACGGCGGCTCCTCGAGCGGATCCACCGGTGGGACCTCGGGTGGCGCGAGCGGCGGCTCGTCGAGCGGCACCGCGAACCAGGCGCTGCAGAAGGCGCTGAACGACGCCAAGAGCGCGCTCGACGACCGCCAGCAGGCGTACGCGGACAACGACCTGGTCGCCGCTGCCGAGGCGGACGAGCGCCTGCAGCGGGCGATCCAAGCCGCCACCGAAGCCGACAGCGGCAACTGACACGCCGTGGCGGGGCACTCGATTTGTGCCCCGCCACGGGCGTGTGTAGATTGTAAGACGTGCCGCGGGGTGGAGCAGTTCGGTAGCTCGCTGGGCTCATAACCCAGAGGTCGTAGGTTCAAATCCTGCCCCCGCAACCAAGCGTCACCAGAAGGCCCCGGTCCACTCGGACCGGGGCCTTCGTCGTGTGCGGCGCCCGGGTACGCTCACCGGATGGGCACCCTCACGATCGCCGCCGCGCAGTTCGCCCCCGTCGACGACACCCTCGCGAACCTCGGAACCGTCCGGTCCGCCGCCGAGGACGCTGCCGCCCGTGGCGCCGACCTGCTGGTCACACCCGAGTACACGTCGTGGTTCGCCGCGGAGATGGACGACCGGTTCGTCGCAGCAGCGGAACCGCTCGACGGGCCGTTCGTGTCCGGGCTGCGAGAGGTGGCTCGGACGGTCGGCATCGCGCTCGTGGTCGGTGTCGCCGAGACGGCCGACGTGCCGGGACGGTTCCGCAACACCCTCGTGGCCGTGCTGCCCGACGGGTCGATCGCCGCGACCTACCGGAAGGTGCACCTGTACGACGCGTTCGGGGCGCGGGAGTCCGACCGGATCGAGTCCGGCTCGGTCGACCAGGTCCCCGTCTTCGAGCTCGGCGGGGTGCGGATCGGGCTGGAGACCTGCTACGACCTGCGCTTCCCCGAGGTGACCCGACGGCTCGCAGCTCCGGAGACCGGCGGCGCCGACGTCGTCGTCCTGCCGGCCGAGTGGGTCCGCGGTCCGGGCAAGGAGCACCACTGGCGCACGCTGCTCACCGCGCGGGCGATCGAGAACACCGTCTGGGTGGTCGGCGTCGGCCAGACCGGTCCGGTGGGGATCGGTGGGTCCGTCGTCGTCGATCCGTCGGGCGTCGCGGTGGCGGCAGCCGGTGCTGCTCCGGGCCTGCTGGTGGCGACGATCGACACCGCGACGACCGAGGGGGTCCGTGCGGTCAACCCGTCCCTGGCGCTCCGGCGCTTCGACGTGGTGCCGCGGGGCTGAGTCCCGGCCGGGGCGGCCACGGTCCGGTGCCCCGACGGCTCTCCGGTGCGCCGGGGTGCGCGGGCCGGGCGGCGAGCGGGCGGAAGAGGCACCAGGGCGTCGGCGATGGCGCACGTCCCGCCCGTTCGTGCAGTCGGGTGCTCCCGTTGCGGTGACCCTCCTCGCGTCCGGCGCGCGAGCGGGCGGAATCGGCACCGGACGCCCCGACGGGGTGAAGGATGCGCCCGCTCGTGCCCGCGGGCGGAGCGCTGTGTCGGCGAGCGGGCGGTTCAGGAGCTGCCGGAGCTCGACGCGCACCCGGTTCGCCCGCTCGGAGGCATGACCGTCCGGGTCGGGACACCGCGGCCACCGCGGCCGACGCAGCGGAGCGGTCGCGGGCTTCCGCGAGCGGGCGGTATTCGTCGTCAGCGACCGGTCACCGGCGCAGGATCCGCCCGCTCGACGCGGACACGGGTCCGGACAGGAGCGCTGCGCGACCGGCACGCACGGTGACCGGGACGCAGCCGGTCAGCACGCAGCCGGTCGGGACGCAGCCGGTCGGCACGCAGCCGGTCAGCACGCAGCCGGTCGGGGCGCGGCGGCTCAGCGCGCGGGTGCGAGTGCCTCGAGGCGCGTCGCCGCCTCGGCGAGCACGCTCCGCCGCTTGCAGAACGCGAACCGGACGAGGGACCGGTAGCCCGACGCGTGTTCCGGCCGGACGAACGCGGAGACCGGGACGCCGACCACGCCGGCGAGCTCCGGGAGGCGGAGGCAGAAGGCCCGGGCGTCCTCGTGGCCGAGGGGCGCGGTGTCGGCGATGACGAAGTAGCCGCCGTCCGGGCGCAGCACGTCGAACCCGGCGGACCGGAGGCCGGCGGCGAGCAGGTCGTGCTTGGCGGACAGGTCCTGCGCGATGCCGTGGAAGACCTCGTCCGGCAGTCGGAGTCCGACGGCGACGGCGGGCTGGAACGGAGCGCCGTTCACGAACGTCAGGTACTGCTTCACCGACACGATCGCCTCGACGAGCGCGGGTGCGGCGGTGAGCCAGCCGATCTTCCAGCCCGTGGTGCTGAAGGTTTTGCCAGCGCTCGAGATCGTCACGGTCCGCTCGGCGGCTCCCGGGAGCGTCGCGATCGGCACGTGCGGCGTGGCGAAGGTCAGGTGCTCGTACACCTCGTCCGTGACGATGAGCGCGTCGTACCGCTCGGCGAGCTCGACGACGGTGGCCAGGACCTCGCGGGGGAGCACCCGGCCGGTGGGGTTGTGCGGCGTGTTCACCAGGACGACCCGGGTCCGGTCGGAGAACGCGGCGCGCAGCGTGTCCTCGTCGGGCAGGAAGTCCGGTGCGGTGAGCGGCACCGTGACGTGCGTGCCCCCGGCGAGCCGGATGAGCGCACCGTACGCGTCGTAGAAGGGCTCGAAGGTGACGACCTCGTCCCCGGGTTCGACGAAGGCGAGCAGCGTGGCGGCGAGGGCCTCGGTCGCGCCGGCGGTGACGAGGACCTCGCGCTCGGGGTCGACGTCGATCCCGTACCAGTGCGCCTGGTGCTCGGCGACGGCGGCGCGGAGCCCCGGGGTGCCCCGGCCGGGTGGGTACTGGTTGACGCCCTGCCGGATGGCCTCGACGGCCGCGTCGAGCACGACGGCGGGGCCGTCCTCGTCGGGGAAGCCCTGTCCGAGGTTCACGGCGCCGGTGGCAGCGGCCAGGGCGCTCATCTCGGCGAACACGGTCGGGGCGGGGACGCCGTCCGGGCCGAGCAGCATGGCCCCCTCGGCGGCTCGCAGCCACGGTCCGGTGCGGTGCATGGGTCCTCCGTGCGCTCGACGTCGCGGTCCTTCCCAACCTAGCGCTCGGGCGGCACCGAGCCCGGGAGCCTCCCACAGCCGACGCATAAGATCGCCATAGGTCGCTTGCAGCCCCAGCAGGAGCACCGCACAGGTGGGTCCGGAAGACTGCACGAGCTTGAAAGGAGCACGTCCAGCATGACCGACACCACGCCTCACGGCCAGGGCGACGAGAACCGCCCCCAGGACACCGACCACCGGGCCGCAGCCGAGGACGCCGCGCGCGACACCTCCGGCGACGGCACGTCGGCGCCGGACTTCTCCCAGGAGCCGAACTCGCGCCCCACGGACCACGACCACACCGACGTCATCGGCCACGGTCGCGCCGACGAGACCGACGTCATCTCGACGCCGGGGGACCACCCGACCGACCGGTACACGGCGCCCTACCCGACGATCGGCGGCCGGTCGGACACCGACTCGCAGCAGACGAGCCCGTACGGGTCGGACAACGGCCACCACGGCCAGCAGCAGTACGGGCAGAGCCAGTACGGCCAGGACCAGGGTCAGTACGGCCAGGGCCAGTACGGCCAGGACCAGGGTCAGTACGGCCAGGGCCAGTACGGCCAGGACCAGGGCCAGTACGGCCAGAGCCGGTACGGCCAGGACCAGGGCCAGTACGGCCAGAGCCAGGGTCAGTACGGGCAGAGCCAGTACGGCCAGAGCCAGGGTCAGTACGGCCAGGACCAGTACGGCCAGCCGCGCTACGGCGAGTACGCACAGGGCGACTCCCGGTACGGCACGACCCACGACGCCCAGTACCCGGGCAGCGCCCAGTACCCGAGCAGCGCCCAGTACCCCGGCTCCGCCCAGGCCCCGGCCTCCGCCAGCGCCTTCGGCGACGTCGACGGCTCGAACCAGCGCAACGGCCACTACTTCGGCGGTGCCGCCACGGGCGCCGCGGCGGGAGCAGCCGCCGGTTCGACGACGAAGCAGCGTGAGGGCCGCAACAAGCTCGTCCTGCCGATCGTCGCCGGCCTCGTCCTCGCCGGCCTCGTCGGCGGTGGCGCCGGCTGGGCTGCGGGTGCGTCGCACGGCGGCAGCGGCACCGTCGTCGGTTCCGGCTCGTCGCAGAGCGGTGGCAACCTCACGGTCAACGACTACAACAACGCCACCGTGGTCACCGCGGTCGCCGCACAGGCCACCCCGTCCGTCGTCACGATCAACGTGTCGTCGGGCTCTGCGGGCGGCACCGGCTCCGGCGTCGTGTTCAGCAAGGACGGCTACATCGTCACGAACACCCACGTGGTGACGCTCGACGGCGACAGCGCGAACGGCACCATCACCGTGACGACGTCCGACGGCAAGATCTACCCGGCGAAGCTCGTCGGCACGGACCCGACCGTCGACCTCGCCGTCATCAAGATCGACGCGACCGACATGAAGCCGATCTCGTTCGCCGACTCGTCCGACCTCAACGTCGGCGACACCGCGGTCGCGATCGGTGCACCGCTCGGCCTGTCCAACACCGTCACCGACGGCATCGTGTCGACCCTCGACCGCAGCATCCAGGTCGCGTCGAGCGCCCCCAGCCAGGGCGGCGACTCGAACGAGGGCGGCAACGGCAACGGCAGCCCGTTCGAGTTCCCGGGCAACGGTGGCGGCTCCGGCACCAAGACCACGGTCTCGCTCCCGGTCATCCAGACCGACGCGCCGATCAACCCGGGCAACTCGGGTGGTGCGCTGCTCGACTCCAAGGGCAAGCTCATCGGCATCAACGTGGCGATCGCGAGCGCCGGCAGCTCCCAGTCGTCCGACTCGCAGTCGGGCAGCATCGGCGTCGGCTTCTCGATCCCGTCGAACCTGGTGGAGCGGGTCGCGAACGAGATCCGCGAGAACGGGTCCGCCACGCACGGCCTCCTCGGCGCGACGGTGGGCGACGCCTCCGAGGACGCCAACGCCACCCAGATGGGCGCGCTCATCAAGTCGGTGTCGTCCGGCGGCGCGGCGGCCGACGCCGGCCTCCAGAAGGGCGACGTCGTCACGAAGATCGGGTCCGCGACCGTCTCCGACGCGACCGACCTCACCGCGCAGGTCCGTTACTTCGCGGGTGGCGCGAAGACGACGATCACCTACGTGCGCGGCGGGGAGACCCGCGAGACGAACGTGACGCTCGGCACCTACAAGGGCTGACGCGGGACACGACGGACGGGAGGCGCGGTGCCGGCTGGCACCGCGCCTCCCGTCCGTCGTTCCCGTCGTCCGGTGCTGTGCACGGGTGCCAGGAGCGGCGCAGGTGGGCGCTCCGGCCGCTTGATAGGCTCAGGGCTGCTCTCCGGGGCGGTGCCCCGTCGTGGTGCGCCCCGCGCACCAGCCCCGATCCCGAGGACCGCATGCAGACAGACGGACAGCCCCTGCCCGGGGTCTCGTACGTGATGCCGGTGCTCAACGAGGTCACCGAGGTCCGCGCAGCGGTCGCGAGCCTGCTCGAGCAGGACTACGCCGGCCCGTTCGAGGTCATCCTCGCCCTCGGCCCGTCGATCGACGGCACGAACGAGCTGGTCGCGGAGATGAGCGCCGCCGATCCCCGCGTCCGCGCGGTCGAGAACGTCGTCGGCTCGACGCCAGCCGGCCTGAACGTCGCCATCCGGGCGTCGGTGCACCCCGTCGTGATCCGCGTCGACGCGCACTCGGTGCTGCCGGCCGACTACACGCGCACCGCGGTCCGCGTGCTGCTCGAGTCCGGTGCCGACAACGTCGGCGGCATCATGCACGCCGAGGGGCGGACGCCGTTCGAGCGCGCAGTGGCCCTGGCCTACGGCAGCCGCGTCGGACTGGGTGGCACGCCCCACCACGTCGGTGGGAAGGCCGGTCCGGCCGAGACCGCGTACCTGGGCGTCTTCCGGCGCGAGCGCCTGTTCGAGGTCGGCCTGTTCGACGAGGGCATCAAGCGCGGGCAGGACTGGGAGCTGAACCGGCGTCTCCGCCAGACCGGTGGCACGGTGTGGTTCACCCCCGAGCTCGTCGTGACCTACCGTCCGCGGCCGAGTCTGCGACGGCTCGGTCGGCAGTTCGTGGCCACCGGCCTGTGGCGCGGGGAGCTCGCCCGCCGGTTCCCCGCGAACAACGGGCTGCGGTACTTCGTGCCCCCGGCGATGGTCGCCGCGATGGGCCTCGGTGTCCTCGCCGGCATCGTCGGGATCGTGGGTACCGTGCTCGGGTCCCCGGTCGCCTGGGCGATGCTCGGGTTCGTCGTCCCGGCGGTCTACCTCGTCTTCGTCGTGCTCGGTGCCGTCCTCGTGGCGCGGCGCTCGGGCCCGTCGACCATGCTCTGGCTGATCGTCGTGCTCCCGTGCATCCACGTCGGCTGGGGGATCGGCTTCATCATCGGGTTCCTCACCCGGACCTCCGAGCTGACCACGCACACGGGACGGTGACCTGACCTTGACCGACGACACCACCGGCCGCGGCAGCGCCCGGCCCTCCTCGATCGCGGAGCTCCGCGCGGTCGCCCAGCCGGACGAGGTCCGCTCGCGCGCGAACGCGGAGCACTGGACGGCGTCGCTGTACCTGCGCGACGTCTCCCCGTACCTGACCTGGCTGCTGCTGAGGACGCGGGTCTCGGCGAACCAGGTGACCGGCCTCATGATCCTGGTCGGCTGGAGCGTCGCCGCCGCACTGCTGATCCCGGGGATCTGGGGGGCGCTGCTCGCCCTCGTGCTCGGACAGCTGCAGATGCTCGTCGACTGCTGCGACGGCGAGGTCGCGCGGTGGCGGGGCACCCGGTCGCCGGCCGGCGTGTTCCTCGACAAGGTCGGGCACTACACGACCGAGGGGCTCATCCCGATCGCGCTCGGCGTCCGGGCGGCTACGTGGCCGATCCACGGTGCGGACTGGATGTGGACGACCATCGGCTGCGCCCTCGGACTCGTGATCGTGCTCAACAAGGCGCTCAACGACATGGTGCACGTCGCCCGTGCGAACGCCGGGCTCGAGAAGCTCGTCGACCGCCGTGACGCCGGCACCGTGCCCTCCGGTCGGCGGCTCGCGTCGCTCCGCAAGGCCGCGCGCTTCCTGCCGTTCCACCGGCTGTACCACTCGGTCGAGCTGTCGATCCTGGCGTTCGTCTTCGCCCTGCTCGGACTGGTGATCGGCCATCCGCTCGCCGACCGGATCCTCGTCGGCGCGCTGCTGCCGCTCGCGGTCCTGGCGACCGCCGGACACTTCCTTGCGATCATCTCGTCGAAGCGGGTCCGGGCGTGACGCCCGGCACGACCCGGCGCCACGCGGTCCCGCACCGCGAGCGGCCCCGCATCGCCGTCGTCAGCCTGTCGCAGGGTACCCGGCCGGACGACCTCCGCCGGGGCCTGGAGAGCGTCCTCGCACAGCAGGACGTCGAGCTCGACTTCGTCTGCGTCGGCAACGGCTGGGCGCCCACCGGTCTGCCGGAGGGCGTGCGTGCGCTCGCACTGCCGGAGAACGTCGGGATCCCGGCCGGTCGCAACGCCGGCGCCGAGGTCGTGGACGGCGACCACGTGTTCTTCCTCGACGACGACGCCTCGATCCCGTCGCCGACCTTCCTGCGCGACGCCGTCGCGCTGTTCGAACGGGACCCGTCGCTCGGACTCGTGCAGCCCCGGGTGGTCGACCCGACCGGTGTCGCCAACCCCCGCCGCTGGGTGCCGCGCATCCGGAAGGGCGCACCGACGGACTCGTCGCCGGTGTTCTCCGTCTGGGAGGGCGCCGTGGTCCTGCCGATGGACGTCTACCGCGCGGTCGGCGGCTGGGGTGCGCCGTACTTCTACGCGCACGAGGGCATCGAGCTCGCGTGGCGCGTCTGGGACGCCGGTCGACGCGCCTGGTACGCCGGGGACCTCGTCGCCCACCACCCCGCGATCGACCCCGCTCGGCACACCGAGTACATCCGGCTGAACGCCCGGAACCGAGTGTTCCTCGCCCGTCGCAACCTGCCCGCGGTGCTCCGTCCGCTGTACGTCGGCTCGTGGGCCGCGATCCAGGTCGCGCGCTGGTGGCGACACCCCGGACGACTGCGCACCTGGTTCGCCGGCGTGCGCGAGGGCTGGACCGCCGACTGCGGTGCGGCGCACACGATGGGGTGGTTGACCATCGGCCGGATGACGCTGGCGGGTCGCCCGCCGGTCGTCTGACCGCGGCCACTCCGGAGCCCGACAGCACCACCGACGTACCCTGAGGACCACCATGCCCGTCATGAAGGACATCCGGACCGCCATCCGCCTCGCCCAGCGCCTGGTGGCTTCGCGACGCAGTCGTCGCGAACTCGCCCGACGGCTGCCGTCCGTGCCCGCCCTCGCACCGGGATCGATCGAGATCGCGGTGTACTTCGCCGACGGCCCGGTGAACATGTACCAGGTGCGGCAGTGGTACGCCCCGCTGGCCGAGCTCGCCGCCGAGCACCCGGTGGCCATCGTCTCCCGCAGTCCCGGCACCATGACCACGCTGCTCGACGAGTCGCCCGTCCCCGTGGTGTACGCCCGTCAGGTCGTCGACCTCGAACGGTTCGTCGACGAGCAGGCTCCGAAGATCGTCCTGTACGTCAACCAGAACGCCCGCAACTTCCAGATGATGCGGTACGGCCGCATGTGGCACGTCTTCGTCAACCACGGCGAGAGCGACAAGATGTACATGACGACGAACCAGTTCAAGGCGTACGACCACGCCCTGATCGCGGGTGACGCGGCACGCGAGCGGCTGGCCGCGGCGCTCTGGGGCTACGACGTCGACGCGCGGACGACCGCCATCGGCCGCCCGCAGGCGGACCACTTCGCCGGTGCCGTGCCCTACCCCGCGGACGACCGCACGGTCGTGCTCTACGCCCCGACGTGGGAGGGCGACCGGGCGGCAGCGGCCTACGGGTCGATCGCGACGCACGGCGTGACGCTCGCGGAGCGGCTGCTGGCGTCCCCGCGACACCGGCTCGTCTACCGGCCGCACCCGCGCAGCGGCGTGCTCGACCCGGTCTACCGCGCCGCGCACGAGCGCATCGTCGCCGCGATCACGACGGCGAACGCGGCCGATCCGGCGGCCCACCACGTGTACGACGACGGGCCCGAGCTCGGGTGGCAGCTCGCCGACGCCGACGTCGCCGTGACGGACATCAGCGCGATGATCTACGACCGGCTGGCCGTCGGGAAGCCGCTCATCGTGACACGGCCGGCCGCCCCGGGCGCCGACGTCGACGAGCGTGGGTACCTCGGCGACGCGGACTGGTTGCACGCCGCCGACGCGGGGGACGTCGTCGCCCGGGTGGACGCTGCCGCGACCGACGCGGAGGAGCTCGCGAAGCTCCGGCGCTGGGTGCAGCACTACTTCGGCGACACCACGCCGGGCGTGGCGACCGCCCGCCTGCACGCCGCGGTGGACCAGCTGGTGGCTCGCTGGCACGACGAGGCGGCGGCGCGCGGCGTGTCCTGACGGCACGGCGTCGGCCGTGCCGGCCGTCAGGAGGCGAGTCCGACCAGACGGTCACCGACGAGCGACATCCGCCAGAGGTACTCGGAGCGGTCGGGACGTCGCCACCGGACGACGACGATGCCGGTCTGCTCGGGGTCGGCACCGAAGACCGCGATGGACAGCGAGCGCCCGGGGTCGAGCTGGTTCACGGCGAGCGGCGGGCAGTACCCGTTGCCGAGGTGGGTGAGCGAGATCGCGTGGAGCGGTTCGGAGCCGGTGTTCACCAGGTCGTAGCGACGTGGTGCCCGGGATCGGTCGACGGTGAACGGGACTGCGTATGCCGTTGGTGGGTGGTGCATGGGCGACACGCTAGGGGGAGGGGCCGACGTCGGGGGCCTCGGGAGACCGGTGCGCCGGTCGGCCTGTGGAGGAGCGTCGGACGGCTCCCGGTGTGGAGGAGTGGTGGGTCAGGCGCCGTGGTCCGCGGCGTACCGGGCGAGCGCCGCCTCGATGGTGTCGTCGAGCTGCAGCCGGCCCTTGTCGAGGTACAGGCCGCGGTCGCAGAACCGGCGGAGGTCCTTGTCGCTGTGCGAGACGAAGAAGAGCGTCCGGCCCGCGGCGAGCAGCTCCTCGATGCGCTTGTAGCACTTCTCGCGGAAGCCCTTGTCGCCCACCGCGAGGACCTCGTCGACCAGGATGACGGGTTCGTCGAGCCGCGAGATGACCGCGAACGCGATGCGCACCTTCATGCCGCTGGACAGGTGCTTGTACGGGGTGTCGACGAAGTCGCCGATCTCCGCGAAGGCGATGATCTCGTCGAACGCCGCGCGGATCTCGGCCCGGGACATGCCGTGCAGACCGGCCGTGAGCCAGACGTTGTCGCGCACCGACAGGTCGCCGACGAAGCCGCCCGTGATCTCGATGAGCGGGGCGACGCCCGCGTTCACCTGCACCCGGCCCTCGTCCGGGAGCATGACCTGCGCGACGAGCTTGAGCAGGGTCGACTTGCCCTGGCCGTTCCGACCGACCACGCCGATGGCCTCGCCCGGACGGACGTCGAACGAGACGTCCCGGAGCGCCCAGAACTCGTCCGCGCGCTTCCGACGGTCGCTGCCGGCGAAGAGGTCCTTGAAGCTCCGGCTCGCGCGCCGGTTCCGCTTGAACCGGATGCCCGCGTCGCGCACCGAGATGACGGGAGCGACCGTGATCGAGGGCGCGGTCCGGTCGGTGGTGGTCATCACAGCTCCTTCAGCACGCGGTGCTCGCTCCGCCGGAACACGACCAGCCCGACGACCAGCACGACGACGGTGACGACGACCGACACCCCGACCTCGAACCAGTTGAGCTGGTTCGGGAAGAAGGCCGATCGGTAGATCCCGAAGATGCCGCTCAGCGGGTTGAGCGCCGCGATGTCGCGCAGACGGTCGGGGAGCGCGTGCGTGCCGTAGATGATCGGCGACGCGTAGAAGAGGAAGCGCAGCACGAGCTTGACGGCCCGCTCGAGGTCGCGGAAGAACACGACGAGCGGCGCGACGATCAGGCCGAGGCCGTAGACCAGCGCGCACTGCAGGACGATGGCGAGGGGGTACAGCGCGAGCTCCCAGTGCACGGTCGCCCCGGTCGCGATCGCGAACACCGCGAGCACCGGCAGGCTGAGGAGGAACTCGATCCCCTTCGACGCGTCGACGCGTGCCACCCAGATGCTCCGGGGGATGGTCGTCGACCGGATGAGCTTGCTCTCCTTGATGAAGGCACGCGTCGAGTCGGACACCGCCCCCGTGAACCACATCCACGGCAGCAGGGCCGACAGGAGGAAGACGATGTACGGTTCCTCGCCGACCGACCCGCGGTGGAAGACCTGGGTGAAGACGAACCAGTAGATCGCCGACATCACCAGCGGATCGAGGATCGACCAGAAGTACCCGAGTGCCGACGTGGAGTACCGGACCCGCAGGTCACGGACCGTCAGCAGCCAGAGCGCCTGACGGTAGCGCCGACCGGCGCTCCGGGACGACGGCGGAGCGGTCGTCGCGGGCACGGTCGGCGCACTCGCTGTGGTCACGGCTTCCCTCCGGGCGGTACCGCCGAGGGACCCTGACGGTGGCTCAGGCGAACAGCTCGTTCGCGCGCTCGAGGTCCTCGGCGAAGTCGATCTCGACCGCGTACAGGTCGGAGATGTCGATCGGCGACCAGCGTAGCCCGTCCTCGGCGATGGCTGCCTCGATGCCGCCCTCGAAGTACTCCTGGTCGTCCACGCGGCCGAGCTGGCGGATCAGTGCCTGCTTGTCCTGCGAGGAGACGTAGTTGATGCCGACGGCCTCGCCGAGACCGCCCACGACCTGCTTCGACAGCTTGTGGATGCACCCGTCCGCGTCGACGGTGTACTTGACCTCCTCGTCGGAGACCTTGTCGGTGTTGACGCTGACGAAGGAGCGGTCCTGGTCCATCATGTCGGCGGCACGCACGAGGGCGCGCGGGTCGAACACGACGTCGCCGTTCATCCAGAGGACACCGCTCTTGCCGGTCGCCTTGAGGGCGCGCAGCAGGCTCTTCGAGGTGTTCGTGGAGTCGTAGGACTCGTTGTAGACGAAGTTCGCCTCGGGGAAGGCCTCGACGATGTACTCGGACTTGTACCCGACGACGATCGTGACCCGGGCGCTCGACCCGAAGGCGGCGCGGATGTTGTCGAACTGCTGCTGCATGATGGTGCGGCCGTCGCTGAGTTCGGTCAGCGGCTTCGGCAGGCTGCGGCCGAGGCGGCTGCCCATCCCCGCGGCGAGGATGACGATCTGCGTGGTCATGCTGGTCCCTTCCGGTGTCCGCCCGCACGCCCCGGAGGGCGCGGGCGGGCCTCGTCAGTGTGCTCGCGCAACGTCCGAGTTCTCCGAGAACGTCCGGGAACCGCGCCTTCCGGCGGGCGACGAATCGATCGGGGAACCCCGCGCGAGCAGGTTTCCAAGTGGTGAACACTCCGTCGTGCCCTGGTGAATGATACGGAACGAGCGGCCGTCGGGGTACGTCCCGACGCGATTCGTGCCCGTTTCGTGACTCGGGTGTCCGGCGTCCGCGGTGTCCGGAACGCGTTGGTACGGTTGGGCCGTGGCTGCAGCTGATGACGACGACGTGTACGCGACGTCCGACGCCGCCTGGACGACCGAGGCGGACGACCAGGCCGGGGACGCCGCCGACGACGTGGGGGACGGGGATGCGCGCGACGCCTCCGATGGTGACGAGATGACCGACGAGCAGACGGCCGCACCCGCGCCGGCTCGCACACCGCGGAAGGGCAAGGGGAAGGGGAAGGGCCGTGCGTCCCGACCCGCCGGACCGGGCGCCGCCGCCACGACGGGACGCGGTGACGGCTCCGTCGTCCCGGCCGACGCGACCACCGGGGCGGAGGACGACGGAGCCGCCGCTGGCGCAGCGGGCCGGAAGCGCACGCCGAAGCGCCAGCCGACCGCGACCGCGACGGCAGCGCAGGCGGCGCAGCCGCAGCAGCCCGTCGTGCTGCGCGCGAGCGGCCTCGTGAAGCGCTACGGGCAGACCCTCGCCGCGGACGAGGTGGACCTGGAGATCCGCCAGGGCTCGATCTTCGGCGTCGTCGGACCGAACGGCGCGGGCAAGACCACGACGCTCTCCATGGTCACCGGACTGCTGCGTCCGGACGCCGGGACGGTGACCGTGCTCGACCACGACGTCTGGTCCGACCCGACCGCGGCGAAGCGCGCCCTCGGTGTCCTGCCCGACCGGCTGCGCCTGTTCGACCGGCTGACCGGCGGACAGCTGCTGCAGTACTCGGCGACCCTCCGCGGCCTGGACGGTGCGACCGCTCGGGAGCGCAGCGCCGACCTCGCCGAGGCGTTCGGCCTGGGGGAGGCACTCGGTCGCCAGGTCGCCGACTACTCGGTGGGCATGGCGAAGAAGATCGCCCTCGCCGCGACGCTCATCCACTCGCCCCGCGTGCTCGTGCTCGACGAACCGTTCGAGTCCGTCGACCCGGTGAGCGCGGCGACGATCACGGACATCCTGCGCCGCTACACGCGCGGCGGCGGGACCGTGGTGCTCTCGAGCCACTCCATGGAGCTCGTCCAGCGCACGTGCGACTCGGTCGCGATCATCGTCGGCGGCCGCGTCCTGGCCTCCGGCACGATGGCGCAGGTCCGCGGTCGTCGGAGCCTCGAGGACAAGTTCGTCGAACTCGCGGGCGGCCGCGTCGTGGCAGAGAGCATGGAATGGTTGCACAGCTTCTCCGACTGAGGGTCGACCTGCTCGCGGGCGAGGTCCGCGGCGGTGCCCGTCGGTCCGTGCTCGTCGTGCTCGGCAGCCTCCTCGGCCTGCTCGCCGCGGTGTTCGTCGCCGGCGAGCTGCTCGCCCTGCGCGCCGCCCCCGTCGAGGTGGCGCGCTCGATCGCGGTGCCCGTCGGCACCTTCGTCTCCGTCGCGTTCACGCTCGTGCCGCTCGTCGTCGGACGCAGCGACCAGTTCGACCCGCGGCGCTTCGCGGTCTTCGGCATCGACCGGCGTCGCCTCGTCGTCGGTCTCGCCGTCGCCGGACTCGTCGGGGTCCCGGTGCTCGCGGTCGCGATCGTCGCCGTCGGCCAGGTCGGTGCGTGGTCGCGCAGCGGCGGGACCGCCGTCCTCGCGACCCTCGCCGCCCTGCTCGCCGTCGCGACGTGCGCACTGCTCGTGCGGGTCGGCTGCGCGGTCGGTGCCGTGTTCGTCGGCCCGCAGCGCTCCCGCGACGCCGGCTGGCTCGCCGCGCTCGTGATCGTGGTGCTCGGGCTCCCCGTCGTCTCGCTCCTGCTCCGCTCCGACTGGCTCGACCCCGCGAGCAGCGAGCTGCGCCGGGTCGCCGACGTGGCCGGGTGGACCCCGTGGGGTGCGGCCTGGGCGGTGCCCGCGGACGTCGCGAGCGGCCGGGTGGGCGAGGGCGTGCTCAAGCTGCTCGTCGCACTCGTCGTCGTCGCCCTGCTCGCGTGGGCGTGGTGGGCACTCGTCGGGCGTGCGCTCGAGGCCGTCGACGGTCGTGCGTCCACCCGCCGCTACCGCGGCCTCGGCTGGTTCGACGCGCTCGGGTCGAGTCCGCTCGGTGCCGTGGCCGCCCGCGCCCTGACCTACTGGGCCCGCGATCCGCGGTACCGGATGTCGTACCTGGTCATCCTGTTCGTGCCGATCGTCGTGCTGCCCCTCGGCGTCGCCGGCGTCCCGTGGCACTGGACGGCGCTCGTCCCGCTGCCGATCATGGCCCTCATCGCGGGCTTCCTGCCGCACAACGACGTCTCCTACGACAACACCGCGGTCTGGCTGCACGTCGCGTCCGGCGCCCCCGGGTGGAGCGACCGACTCGGTCGACTCGTGCCGGTGCTCGTCGTCGGGTTGCCCCTGGTCGTCGCCGGCGCGGCCGTCTCGGCGCGGCTCTTCGGTGACCAGACCGCCTTCCCGGTGCTGACCGGCATCGCCGTCTGCGCACTGCTCGCCGGGCTCGGCCTGTCCAGCATCGTCTCCGTGGCCCTGCCCTACCCGACGGTCCGACCCGGCGACCACCCGTTCCAGCAGCCGCAGGCGGCCGGGACGACCGCGATGGTGGCGCAGACCACGATGGTCGTCGGGATCCTGCTGTCGCTGGTGCCCGCGGTCTGGCTGGCCGTGCTCACCGCGGTCGAGGGGCCGGAACCCTGGGCGCTCGCCACCCTCGTGGTCGGCTGCGCCGTGGGCCTGCTCGTCCTCGCGGTGGGCGTCGCCGTCGGCGGCCGCCTCTTCGACCGGCACGGTCCGGACCTGCTCGCGGCGGCCCAGCGGAACTGAGCGGTACGCGTGGGAGGGGACGCGTCGCCGTCCCGTGACCACCCACCGGACGGGAGGCGCGTGGCGGGCCCGCCACGCGCCTCCCGTCCGTCGCGGCCGCAGCCGCACCGTCGTACCCTGGTGACATGAGCATGACCGAACCCGGCGGCGGCCTCGACGTGATGGACCGCGAACTCGAGAAGCTCCTCGAGGAAGAGGCGATCGAGCCCGGTGACCACGAGCGCTTCTCGCACTACGTCAAGAAGGACAAGATCCTGCAGTCGGCCCTCACCGGCAAGCCCGTCAAGGCGCTCTGCGGCAAGAAGTGGATCCCGGGCCGTGACCCCGAGAAGTTCCCGGTGTGCCCGGACTGCAAGGCGATCTACGAGAAGATGAAGGCCGAGTAACCGGGCCCGCTGCCCCGCTCAGATCACCAGGGTCGGGATCGCCGGGTCGCCGCGTCCGATGCGTGATGCGTCCGCCGGCAGCTCCGCCTTCGCGCGCTCGTGGTGCGCCCGTGCGGCCTCGACGCCGGCGACCCCGAGGAACGCCGGGTCGACCTCGCCGTGCTCGACCACCGGGACGAGCAGCGAGCGCTCGTCCGGGCCGACGCGGCCGGAGGTCAGCACGACCTCGGCCGTGGCGATGCCGTTGCGGAGTCGACGGCCGGCCTCCTTGCGTCCGCCGGTCGAGGCCTTGTCCGCCGACTTCTTCGCGACCGGGACCCACTCGTCGCAGGACGGCGTCTGGTGGGCGACCAGCTTGAACACCATGCCCGCCGCCGGGTGGCCCGAGCCGGACACCACGCTCGTGCCGACGCCGTAGGAGTCGACCGGGGCGGCCCGCAGCGCGGCGATCGTGTACTCGTCGAGGTCGTTCGTGACCGTGATCTTCGTGGCGGTGGCACCGAGGCGGTCGAGCTGTGCCCGCACCGACGCGACCACGCTCGGCAGGTCCCCGCTGTCGATGCGCACCGCGCCGAGCCGGCCGTCCGTCAGCCGGACCGCGGTCTCGACGGCCGCCTCGATGTCGTACGTGTCGACGAGCAGGGTGGTCCCGTCGCCGAGGGCGTCGAGCTGGGAGCGGAACGCGGCCTCCTCGGAATCGTGCAGGAGCGTGAAGGCGTGCGCCGCGGTGCCCATGGTCGGGATGCCCCAGGTGCGGCCGGCCTCGAGGTTGCTCGTCGCGCCGAACCCGGCGATGTACGCGGCTCGGGCGGCGGCGACGGCGTTCCACTCGCCCGTGCGGCGCGAGCCCATCTCGGCGAGCGGACGGCCGTCGGCGGCGGAGACCATGCGGGCCGCGGCGCCGGCGATGGCGGAGTCGGCGTTGAAGACGCTCAGCGCGAGGGTCTCGAGGACGACGGCCTCGGCGAAGGTGCCCTCGACCTGCAGGACGGGGGAGTTCGGGAAGAACACCTCGCCCTCGCGGTAGGCGCGGACGTCGCCGGTGAAGCGGTAGTCGGCGAGCCAGCGAGCGGTGCCCTCGTCGATCACGTTGCGGTCCCGGAGGAAGCCGATCTCGTCGTCGCCGAACCGGAACTCGGTGAGGGCGGTGAGGAAGCGGCCGAGACCCGCGGCGACCCCGTACCGGCGGCCGTCGGGGAGGCGGCGGGAGAACACCTCGAAGACGCAGCGTCGATCGGCGGTGCCGTCCTTGAGGGCCGCGTCGACCATCGTGAGCTCGTACTGGTCGGTGAGGAGTGCGGTGGTCACGCTCCCGACACTAGTGACGCGGAGGTGGGTGCGGCTGCGGCGCGCGGTCGGGACCGGTGGGGGTGCCCCGGCGCGGCTCGGTACGCTGGTGCGGTGACGGATGCACCGATCGGAGTCTTCGACAGCGGCGTCGGTGGGCTCACGGTGGCGCGGGCGATCATCGACCAGTTGCCCCGCGAGAGCATCCGGTACGTGGGGGACACCGCTCACTCGCCCTACGGCCCGAAGCCCATCGCCGACGTGCGGCGCTACGCGCTCGAGGTGATGGACGACCTCGTCGACCAGGGCGTCAAGGCGCTCGTGATCGCGTGCAACACCGCGTCGTCGGCCGTGCTGCGGGACGCGCGGGAACGGTACGAGCAGGCCTACGGCATCCCCGTCGTCGAGGTCATCCAGCCCGCGGCCCGGGCAGCGGTGAAGCAGACCCGCACCGGTCGCGTCGGCGTGATCGGCACGGTGGGGACGATCGCCTCGCGGGCGTACGAGGACGCCTTCGCGGTGGCCGCCGACGTCGACCTGACCGTGGCCGCCTGCCCGCGGTTCGTCGAGTTCGTCGAGGCGGGCGACACGTCGTCGCCGGCGCTCCGCGAGGTCGCGGCGCAGTACCTCGCGCCGATCCGTGCCGCCGACGTCGACACGCTCGTGCTCGGCTGCACGCACTACCCGCTCATGTCCGCGGCGATCCAGTACGTGATGGGCCCGGACGTGACGCTCGTCTCGAGTGCCGAGGAGACGGCGAACGACGTCTACCGCCGGCTCGTGGAACACGGACTCGAACGCACCAGCCCCGAACCGCCGACCTACGCGTTCGAGGCGACGGGCGACGACGGCAACGGCTTCATCCGGCTCGCCCGGCGCTTCCTCGGACCCGAGGTCTCGAGCGTCGGACACCTCCAGACAGGGGCGATCACGCTGCCCCGCACCGAAAGGACCCCATGAGCACCCGCATCGACGGCCGCAGCGCCACCGACCACCGTCCGGTCAGCATCGAGCGGGGGTGGAGCACGCAGGCCGAGGGCAGCGCGCTCATCTCGTTCGGCAACACGAAGGTGCTCTGCACGGCGTCCTTCACGAACGGGGTGCCGCGCTGGATGGCGGGCAAGGGCTCGGGCTGGGTGACGGCGGAGTACTCGATGCTGCCCCGCTCGACGAACGAGCGCATGCAGCGTGAGTCGATCAAGGGCAAGGTCGGCGGCCGGACGCACGAGATCTCGCGCCTGATCGGCCGGTCGCTGCGTGCCGTGGTCGACATGAAGGGCCTCGGCGAGAACACCCTCGTGCTCGACTGCGACGTGCTGCAGGCCGACGGGGGCACCCGCACGGCGTCGATCACGGGCGCGTACGTCGCCATGGTCGACGCGATCGAGTGGGGTCGCGACAAGGGCTTCATCGCGAAGAAGGCCACGCCGCTGACCGACAGCGTGCAGGCGATCTCGGTCGGCATCGTCAAGGGGGAGCCGATGCTCGACCTGGCGTACACCGAGGACTCGGCGGCCGACACCGACATGAACATCGTCACGACCGGCTCCGGGAAGTTCATCGAGGTGCAGGGCACCGCCGAGCACGCGCCGTTCGACCGCGCGGAGCTCGACACGCTGCTCGACCTCGGGCTCGCGGGCAACCGGTCGCTCGCCGCCGTCCAGCGGGATGCGCTGGGGCTGGCGTGACCGGGCGCACCGTCGTCCTGGCGACGCACAACCAGGGCAAGGTCGTCGAGCTCCGCGGGATCCTCGGCGAGGCGCTCGGCGAGGGGGTCGAGCTCGTCGGCTACGACGGCCCGGAGCCGGTCGAGGACGGCGACACCTACGCGGCGAACGCGCTGATCAAGGCGCGCGCGGCCGTCGCGCACACCGGGCTGCCGGCGCTCGCCGACGACTCGGGCATCGCGGTCGACGCCCTCGAGGGCGCGCCCGGCATCCACTCCGCCCGCTACGCGGGGACCCGGGTGGACGCCGACAACATCGCGCTCCTGCTCCGGAACCTGGAGGGTGTCGTCGAGCGCACCGCGGCCTTCGTCTGCGCGGCGGCCTTCGTCACCCCCGACGGCACCGAGCACCTGTTCGAGGCGGTGTGGAACGGGGAGGTCCTGACGGAGCCGGTCGGCGACGGCGGGCACGGGTACGACCCGGTCTTCCACCCGGACGACGCGGAGGGTTCGGCGGCGCAGCTGACCCGCGAGGAGAAGAACGCGCTGTCGCACCGCTCGAAGGCGTTCCGGGGGATCGCGCCGATCGTGCGGGAGTACTTCGGGGTCTGACCGGCCGGGCCCGCACACGCGAGACGCCCCCGGACGTACGAGACGCCCCCGGTTCCGGGGGCGTCTCGGTCTGCGTGTGGCGTCTCGGCGGTCGTGGGGCGTCTCGCCACTCGGCGTCCGTCCGCGGGGGCTCCGTCAGCGGATCAGGGGCGAGCCGTGCCGTCGGTCGGGGTCTGCGCCGCCTGCTCGGCCTCGGCGGCGTGCTTCGCCTTCCGCGCCGTCCGCCAGTAGTGCAGCCCCGCGGGGACGACCGTGACGACCACCGCGAGGATGAGGATCACGTCGATGTAGTTGCGCACGACGTACGCGATCGGCGGGATGTACCCGAGGAAGTACCCCAGGAAGGTCACCCCGACGCCCCAGATCACTGCACCGATCGCGTTGTAGAGCGAGTACTTCTTGTAGTTCATCCGCCCGACGCCGGCCGCGATCGGCGCGAAGGTGCGCACGACGGGGACGAAGCGGGCGAGGATCACCGCGAGGGGCCCGAACCGGTGGAAGAACGCGTTCGTCCGGTCGACGTTCTCCTTGGAGAACAGGCCGCTCTCCTTGCGCTCGAAGATCGGCGGCCCCGCCTTCTTGCCGATGTAGTAGCCGAGCTCGCCGCCGAGGAAGGCCGCGGCACCGATCATGAGCGCCGCGACCCAGATCGGGATGCCGCCGATGGAGCCGCCCCGGTCGAAGGCGAACAGGCCGGTGATGACGAGGAGGCTGTCACCGGGGAAGACGAAGCCGATCAGCAGACCGGTCTCGGCGAAGACGATGGCGCAGACCACGAGCACGGCGATGGCCCCGAAGTGGTCGAGGATGTACTGCGGGTCCAGCCAGGGGATGAGTGCGAGAGCGACGGAGTGCATGGTTCTTCCGGTCGTGGAGACGGCGGGCACGGGGAGACTCCCGCGGAACGAGGGTACCGCCCGGGACCGTGGCGGCCATCCGTCGGAAGTGTGACTCCACCGATGATGCGGAAGGCCGAGGGTGCGGAACGGCCGAGGGTGCGGAAGGAGGGACTCGAACCCTCACGCCTGGGGCACAGGAACCTAAATCCTGCGTGTCTACCGATTCCACCACTCCCGCGAGCAGCGGCAGTCTACCGAGCGCGACGGACGGGGCGGGGTCGGGCCGCGCCTCCAGGCCGACCGACCGGACCGCGCACGCTCAACGCAGCCGACGCGGCAGGTACCGCGGCACGTACCGGAGCAGCACGCCCGCGCCGACCAGGCCGAGCACGCCCATCACGCCGCTCGCGAGCGCCAGCGACGCGACGGCGGTGACGCCGGAGATGACGAGCGGCGCCGCCGCCGACCCGAAGTCGCCGGTGAAGCGCCAGGCCCCGAGGAACGGAGCGGGGTTGCCCCGTGGCGCGAGGTCGGCACCGAGCGTCATGAGGATCCCGCTGCCGACGCCGTTCGCCAGCGACATGCCGATCGCGATGCCGACGAACCACCCGACCCTCGCGTCCAGGTGGCCGCTCCACGCGAGCAGGAAGTAGCTGACCGCCAGTCCGAGCATGCACGGCAACGCGCTCGCGAGACGGCCCCAGCGGTCCATGATCTGCCCGCTCGTGTAGAAGAGCGCGAAGTCGACCGCGCCGGCGATGCCGATGACCAGCGCTGCCGACGCGTCGTCGAGACCGACGCTCACCGCCCAGAGGGGCAGGATGACCTGCCGCCCGGCGCGGAGCGCGCCGATGAGCGCCGCGCCGCTGCCGAGCCGCGCGAGGACGGCGCGGTTCTCGCGGATGGTGCGGAAGAGGCCGTGGGCCTCGCGTTCGACGAACTGCGCGCCGGTGTCGGTGGGCGGTTCGTCGGGGTGCGGCTCGGGTGCGCCGGTCCGGCCCGTCCCGTCGGGGGCGTGCTCCGGACGGGAGGCGCGGCTCGGCAACCGCAGACCGCGCACGCCGGTCGCGGGGTCGCGCAGGACGAGGAGCACCACCGCCGCCGCGAGGCAGCAGACGACGTGGATCCAGAACGCGCTCTGCGTGGTGCCGGTGAGGTGCACGACGCCGGCCGAGACGAACGGGCCGACGAAGTAGCCGAAGCGGAAGACGCCGCCGAGGCTGGAGAGGGCGCGCGCGCGGATCCGCAGCGGGATGGCGGTCGTCATGTAGGCGTGCCGGGCGAGCGCGAACACCGCGGTGGAAACACCGACGAGGAACACCCCGAGCGCGAGCACCCACGCGTTCGGCGCGACCACGCAGACGAGCAGACCGACGACGGACACCACGGCAGCGCCCATCATCGCGTTCCGCTCGCCGATCCGTCCGACGACGACCCCCGACGGCACGTCCCCGATGAGCTCGCCGACCAGGATGAGCGCGGCGACGAAGCCCGCGAACGCCAGGCTCGCGCCGAGCGAGTCCGCCGCGATCGGGATGATCGGGATGATCGCGCCCTCGCCGATCGCGAAGAGCGCCGCGGGCAGGAACCCGGACAGCAGGACACCGCGGCGGTCGAAGGGGGCGTTCGCGGTGCTCGTCATCGAGCACCACGGTACGCCCGTCGTCGGCGTCGGCTTACCCTGGATGCATGCGCGTACTTGCAGCGATGAGCGGCGGGGTCGACTCGGCGGTGGCCGCGGCCCGTGCCGTCGACGCCGGACACGACGTCGTCGGCGTGCACCTGGCCCTCAGCCGGATGCCCGGCACCCTGCGCACGGGCAGCCGCGGGTGCTGCACGATCGAGGACTCGATGGACGCGCAGCGCGCGGCGTCGGCGCTCGGGATCCCGTACTACGTCTGGGACTTCTCGGCGCGCTTCAAGGAGGACGTCGTCGACGACTTCGTCGCCGAGTACCAGGCCGGCCGGACCCCGAACCCGTGCATGCGCTGCAACGAGCGCATCAAGTTCGCGGCCCTGCTCGAGAAGGCGCTCGCCCTCGGGTTCGACGCCGTCTGCACGGGGCACTACGCCTCGATCGTCACCGGGGCCGACGGTGCGCGCGAGCTGCACCGCTCGGCCGCCTGGGCGAAGGACCAGTCGTACGTGCTCGGCGTGCTGACGGCCGAGCAGCTCGAGCACACGATGTTCCCGCTCGGAGCGACCCCGTCGAAGGACGAGGTCCGGGCCGAGGCCGCGGCGCGCGGGCTGACCGTCGCGCAGAAGCCGGACTCCTACGACATCTGCTTCATCCCGGACGGTGACACCCGCGGGTGGCTCGCCGACCGCGTCGGGACCGCCGCGGGTGACGTCGTCGAGCGGGACGGCACGGTGGTCGGGTCGCACGACGGGGCGACGGGCTACACGGTCGGGCAGCGCCGCGGCCTGCACCTCGGTCGCCCCGCACCGGACGGCAAGCCGCGGTTCGTCCTCGAGATCCGTCCGAAGGACAACACCGTCGTCGTCGGCCCGAAGGAGGCCCTCGACGTGCGGTCGATGGCCGGCTCCCGGTTCACGTGGGCGGGCACCGCCCCGGCCGACCCGTCGGTGCCGTTCGCGTGCGACGTGCAGATCCGGGCGCACGCCGACCCGGTGCCCGCGGTCGCGCGGGTGACCGACGGCGAGCTCGTGATCGACGTCGACGAGCCGCTGTCGGGCGTCGCGCCCGGGCAGACCGCCGTGGTGTACGTCGGCACCCGGGTGCTCGGGCAGTGCACCATCGACCGTGCCGTCAGCGCGGTCCCCGCGACCGTCTGACGCCGCTGGGTCCGTCCGGCCCCGCTGCATCCGGGGTCGGCGGTGCACGGTAGAACTGAGGCATGAGCGACACGACCTCCGACTCCGCCGACTCGACGTTCGAGACGCTGGCCCCGGCCGACCTCGACGCCGCGCAGGCCCAGCGGGAGGTCGAGCGGCTGCGGACGCGCATCAACGAGCTGCGTGACCAGTACTACGAGGGCAACGGCTCGACGGTCTCCGACGGCGACTACGACGCGCTCGTCCGGCGGCTCGACGCCGTCGAGCAGCGCTTCCCCGACCTGCTCACGCCGGACAGCCCGACCCAGACCGTCGGTGGTCAGGCGCAGACGGTGCAGTTCGCGCCCGTCGAGCACGCCGAGCGCATGCTCAGCCTCGACAACGTGTTCAGCCCCGAGGAACTGACCGAGTGGGCCGCCAAGGTGCAGCGGGACGCCGGTTCCGAGCGCGTCCGGTTCCTGACCGAGCTCAAGATCGACGGGCTCGCGATCAACCTGCGGTACGAGCACGGTCGTCTCGTCTCGGCGGCAACGCGCGGCGACGGCGTCGTCGGCGAGGACGTCACCGGCAACGTCCGGACGATGGGCACGATCCCGGACCGGCTGTCCGGCGAGGGGCACCCGGCGATCGTCGAGGTCCGCGGGGAGATCTTCTTCCCGGTCGCGCAGTTCGACGAGCTGAACGCCCGGCAGCGCGAGGCGGGGGAGCGCGTGTTCGCGAACCCCCGCAACGCCGCCGCCGGCTCGCTGCGGCAGAAGGAGGAGGGCAAGTCTGAGGCGAAGCGTGCCCTCATGGTCGACCGCCTCCGTCGCCTCCGCATGCTCGTGCACGGCATCGGCGCGTGGCCGGTCCGCGAGCTCGAGCGCGACACCGAGGTGCACTCGCAGTCCGAGGTCTACGAGCTCCTGCAGACCTGGGGCCTGCCGACGAGCTCGCACTACCGCGTCTTCGACACCGTCGACGAGGTCCTGGGCTTCGTGCGGACCACCGGCGACCGGCGGTCCGCCGTCGAGCACCAGATCGACGGCGTCGTCGTCAAGGTCGACGACCTGGCGTTGCACGAGGAACTCGGCTCGACGTCGCGGGCGCCGCGGTGGGCGATCGCCTACAAGTACCCGCCGGAGGAGGTCCACACGGAGCTCCTCGACATCGTCGTCAGCGTCGGCCGGACCGGGCGTGCGACCCCGTTCGCCGTGATGCAGCCGGCCGAGGTCGCCGGGTCCGTCGTCCGCCAGGCCACCCTGCACAACCAGGACGTGGTGAAGGCGAAGGGCGTGCTCATCGGGGACACCGTGGTGCTCCGCAAGGCCGGCGACGTCATCCCCGAGGTCCTCGGCCCGGTCGTCGAGCTGCGCGACGGCTCCGAGCGCGAGTTCGTGATGCCCGAGACGTGCCCGGAGTGCGGGACCCCGCTCCGTCCGGCGAAGGAGGGCGACAAGGACCTGCGCTGCCCGAACGCCGAGAGCTGCCCCGCGCAGGTCCGCGGCCGTGTCGAGCACATCGCGTCGCGCGGCTCGCTCGACATCGAGGGCCTCGGCGAGGTCGCCGCGGCCGCCCTGACGCAGCCGCTGCGTCCGGAACGGCCCCCGCTCGTCACGGAGGCCGGGCTCTTCGACCTGACGATGGAGGACATCGTGCCGATCGAGGTGATCGTCCGCGACGCCGAGACCGGCATGGAGAAGTCCGACGACGACGGCACCCCGAAGCGCGTCACGCCGTTCAGCCGTGCCCGCAAGAAGACCGACCCGCCGTTCGACCCGGACGCCCGCGGGGCGGACTACACGGGCGAGCCGAGCCGGTACCCGTCGAAGAACGCGTTCGAGATGCTCGCGAACATCGACGCCGCGAAGACCAGGCCGCTCTGGCGGATCATGGTCGGGCTGAGCATCCGGCACGTCGGGCCCGTGGCCGCCCGCGCGCTGGCGAACCACTTCGGCTCGCTCGACCGGATCCGGAACGCCTCG
The DNA here is from genome assembly GCF_903970945.1 of Curtobacterium sp. ME26. Classification (NCBI taxonomy): domain Bacteria; kingdom Bacillati; phylum Actinomycetota; class Actinomycetes; order Micrococcales; family Microbacteriaceae; genus Curtobacterium; species Curtobacterium sp. ME26. Next base: position 35,405 of record NZ_CAJCKG010000013.1, on the reverse strand, counting down.
CGCGAGGAGCTCGCGGCCGTCGACGGCGTCGGTGGGATCATCGCCGACGCGCTGCTCGACTGGTTCGCGGTCGACTGGCACCGCGAGGTCATCGACCGGTGGACCGCCGCGGGCGTGCAGTTCACGACGCCGGACCACCCGGGCCCCGGCGCTGCGGTCGAGGGCGGTGTGCTCAGCGGCGTGACCGTCGTCGCGACCGGGTCCCTCGAGGGCTACACGCGCGAGGGCGCGCAGGAGGCGATCATCGCCGCCGGCGGCAAGGCGGCGTCGAGCGTGAGCAAGAAGACGGACTTCGTGGCGGCCGGACCGGGCGCCGGGTCGAAGCTGACGAAGGCCGAGCAACTCGGCCTGCGCATCATCGACGCCGAGCAGTTCCGGGTGCTCGTGACCGAGGGGCCGGACGCGCTCGGTCCCGTCGCGTCGGACGACGCCGAGGCATGAGCACACCGGGGCGTCGACCGGGGGTCGCGACGCACCCCCGGTTGTCCCCAGTCCGGGGGGATGTTGCAGCACGCATCCCGTTCGGGGGGCATCTTCCGTAGGATCGAGCAAGCATCACCCGTCGCCTGAGGGGGACGACGGTACGGCCTTCCCGGGGGAGACCTGATTGCTGCTCATCGCTGCGGCCCTGCTTACCGCCTCGATGCACTCGCTGGGAGTGGTCGAGGCCCCCGTCGTGCCCACGGTGCAGACGGCGGCCGTCGTGACCACCACCGCGGTCGCACCGGTCGAGCCGGTGCAGGGGCCGGTGCCGGTGCCCGTCTCCGCTGGTCCTGGGGGCGCGGACGCCGTCGACCTGGAGACCCTCGCACGTGCCCGCGGCCGGGAGTTCCTCGACGACCTCGTCGCCGTCGACCCGCGGGACCTCGAGCGCGCCGACGTCGACGACCGGGTCCTCGCGACGGCGCAGGACCACCCGCCGACCGCACTCGACGTCGCGACCTGGTGGGCGGGCCTCCCGTCGGCCACGCGCTCCCGGCTCGTCGCGGCCGTGCCGGCGGTGGTCGGGAACCTCGACGGCGTCCCGTTCGACGTCCGCGACCGGGCGAACCGCCTGACGCTCCGGACCGGTCTCGCCGACCCGGGGACGGACACCGCGAGGGCCGCCCTGCTCGGCCAGGTCGACGTGTCCCTGCAGCACGCGCAGGGCGGTGCGCCCCGCTCGCTCGTCGCGCTCGACACCCGGGGCGCGGGCCGGGCGGCGATCGCCGTCGGCAACCTCGACACCGCCGACGACGTCACGGTCGTGGTGCCCGGCATGTTCTACACGGTCACCGGCCAGATGCACGACCTCACCGACACGAGCGCGGGACTCCACGACGAGCAGGCGGCGGCAGCGGGAGCGGGACGCGGCGAGGCCGTCCTGGCCTGGATGGGCTACCGCACACCGGACATGTCGAACATCCTGTCCCTCGACCTGGCGCGGACCGGGGCCGAGCGGCTCGAACGCGTGGTCGACGGGCTCGAGGCGGTCCGCGGCGACGACCGACCGCGGCTGAACGTCGTCGCGCACTCGTACGGGTCGACCACGGCGCTCATGGCACTGTCGTCGGGCCGGATGCAGGCGGACACGCTGACGGTCCTCGGGTCGCCGGGCAGCGACGTGCGGACGGCGTCCCAGCTCGCCGTCCACCGGGGGCAGGTCTACGTCGGCGACGCGCACAGCGACCCGATCGCGGGCTCGGGGTACTTCGGCACCGACCCGGGGTCGCCCGGGTTCGGGTCGGTCGTCCTCGACCTGTCCGCCGCCCCCGCGCCCTCGGCGGACGGGGTGTTCCGGCGGCCCGTCGGGCACAACGACTACCTGAAGCCGGGCACGGCCTCCCTCCACGACGTCGCGCTCATCGCCGTCGGCCGGGGGGACCTCGTGCGCGACCAGGCGCAGCACGGCCGGGGCGGTGGACACGCGCCGGGGACGGCACCGGACATGTACCTGGTGCGTCCGCAGGACCTCCAGCCCCGCGACTGAGCCGCGCTGTCGCTCCCTGAGGGGCTTCCTGAAGGCGGCTGCAGGCGGCGACCGCTCCGCAGCAGAACGACCCCAGACCGCCGCCGTACCGTGCGGCCATGCGTGGAATGCGGTGGCCGGTGGCCCTCTCGACCTTCGTCGCCATGTCGGGCCTGGCGGGCCTGCTCGTGGCGGTCGCGGTCACCCCCGCGGTCGCGGTCGCGGGCGAGGGGACGTCCGGCGCCGTGTCGCTGTTCGAGGACCTGCCGAGCTACCTCGACATCCAGACCCCGCAGCAGGTGTCGTCGGTCTGGGCGACGAAGGGCGGGCAGCAGGTCAAGATCGCCTCCTTCTACGCGGAGAACCGGACGACCGTCGCGTCGGACCAGATCGCTCCGACGCTCGAGCAGGCCGCGATCGACACCGAGGACCCCCGGTTCCGGGACGAGGGCGGCATCGACGTGATCGGGACGCTCCGAGCGACCATCGCGGATGCGCTCCACCACGGTGCCAGCGTGCAGGGCGGCTCGAGCATCACGCAGCAGTACGTCAAGAACGTCCTCGTGCAGCAGTGCGAGCAACTGACCGGGAAGGACGCCGCCGCGACGACGGCCGCGATCGACTCCTGCTACCAGAAGGTCGCCGGCGACTCCAAGGCGCGGAAGCTCCAGGAGATCCGGTACGCGGTCGCGCTCGACAAGAAGTACACGAAGGAGGAGATCCTCACCGGGTACCTCAACCTCGTCGGCCTCGGCGGGCGGGTCTACGGCGCGGAGGCCGGTGCCGAGTACTACTTCGGCGCGCACGCGAAGGACCTCTCCCTCGTGCAGTCGGCCACGCTCGTGGCGATCCTCAACAACCCCGCGAACCTGCGGATCGACCAGCCCTCCGACAAGGACAACGGAGCGGCGAACGGCTACGCCCTGACCAAGGAGCGCCGCGACTACGTGCTGCAGCGGATGGCCGTGCACCACGACATCACCGCGGCGCAGGCGAAGGCGGCGGAGGCCACCCCGGTCACGCCGCGGATCACCGCCACGGCGAACGGCTGCTCGGCCGCGGCCTCGGGCTTCGACGCCGGGTACTTCTGCGACTCCGTGCGCGACCAGGTGCTGCAGGACCCGGCGTTCGGGAAGACGCAGGCCGAGCGCATCGAGACGCTCGACACGCAGGGGCTGCAGATCCACACGTCCCTCGACCTCGACCTGCAGGCGACCGCGCAGCAGGCGCTGTCCTCGTACGTCCCCGCGACCATGGCGGGCGTCGACGTCGGTGGCACGAACGTGACGGTCGAACCCGGCACCGGGCGCATCCTCTCGATGGTGCAGAACACCGCGTACACGCAGTCGGACGCGGCGGCGGCGGGCGCCACCTCGGTGAACTACAACACCGACACGGCCTCAGGCGGCTCCGGCGGCTTCCCGACCGGCTCGACGTACAAGGTCTTCACGCTGGCCGAGTGGCTCGCGAGCGGACACACCCTGAGCGAGTCCGTCCCGACCACGCAGCACACGTTCCCGCAGGACGAGTTCACCAACTCGTGCACCGCGCTCGGCGGCGAACCCTGGCAGGTCGCGAACGCGGAGACCGTCAGTCCGTCCATGACCGTGCAGGACGCCACCTCGGAGTCGATCAACACCGCCTTCGGCGCGATGGCGAAGCAGCTGGACCTGTGCAAGATCAAGGAAGTGGCGCAGGCGATGGGGATCCACCAGGCGAACGGCGCCGCGCCGGACTCGAACCCCGCCTCGGTGCTCGGCACGAACCCGCTGTCACCGATCGACCTCGCCGAGGCGTACGCGGGCTTCGCGAACGGCGGCGTCGTCTGCACCCCGACCGCGATCGACTCGGTGACCACCTCGACCGGCAGGAAGATCACCCCGACGCCGTCCACGTGCACGCGGGGGGTCTCCGCGGAGGTCGCCGGGACGGTCGACTACGCGCTGCAGGGCGTCCTGACCGGATCCGGCACGGCCGCGAGCGCGAACCCGGGTGACAGCGTCCCGAAGTTCGCCAAGACCGGCACGACCGACGGCGACGAGCAGAACTGGCTGGTCGCGTCGACGACGAAGTACACGAACGCCACCTGGGTGGGCAACGTGCAGGGGCACGTCCGGCTGGCCGAGTGGCCGTTCCTGCAGGGCACGACCGGCTACAGCGCCAAGTTCGGCGTCGGGCGCACGATGATGTCGTGGCTCGACCAGCGCTCCGGCGGCGACGCCCTGCCCCAGCCCGACCCGGCGATGATCGGCACGCGGTCGACCCCGCAGTCGTCGACCCCGCAGGCGTCGTCGCAAGACGGTGCCGGGACCGGCGCGGCCGACCAGGGGACGACGTCGACCACGCCGGGACCGGCACCGGGGCCGACAGCGCCGACAGCGCCGACAGCGCCGACGGCACCGGCGGCGGCACCGTCTGCGGGCGCGACCACGCAGCAGGGGACGGCACGCGGGTAGCAGCCGTCGGCCTGGAGGCCCGGTGCCGGTCCGCCGGACCGGCACCGGGCCTCCAGGCTGCCGCTCTCCACAGCCGTGGTCGCCGTCCACGGGCACCCTCGCCGTGGCACGGCCGCCGGACACGGCCAATAGACTGGTGCGCATTCCACGAACCGATCGACGGAGCACCATGCCTGACATCACGAGCGAGCAGGTCGCCCACCTGGCGGACCTCGCGCGCATCGCACTCACGCCAGACGAGATCGAGAAGCTGACCGGGGAGCTGGCGCACATCGTCGAGAGCGTCGCGAAGGTCGCCGAGGTCGCGACCGACGACGTACCGGCGACGAGCCACCCCGTGCCGCTCGGCAACGTCACCCGACCCGACGTGGTGGGGCAGACGCTGACCCAGGAGCAGGCGCTGTCCGGCGCCCCGGACTCCGACGGCGAGCGGTTCCGCGTGACGGCCATCCTCGGCGAAGAACAGTAGGGCGGAAGACAGTGACCGACGACATCACCCGGCTGAGCGCCGCTGCGCTCGCCGACGCCCTCGTGGCCCGCGACGTCTCGAGCGTCGAGGCCACCCAGGCCCACCTCGACCGCATCGCTGCCGTCGACGGCGACGTGCACGCGTTCCTGCACGTCAACGAGCACGCCCTCGCGGTCGCGAAGTCGATCGACTCGCGCCGCGCCGCGGGCGACGACCTCGGGGCGCTCGCGGGCGTCCCGATCGCGATCAAGGACGTCCTGTGCACGCAGGACATGCCCACGACCTCGGGGTCGAAGATCCTCGAGGGCTGGCGTCCGCCGTACGACGCCACCCCCGTGGCGAAGCTCCGCGCCGCCGGCCTCGTGCCGCTCGGCAAGACCAACATGGACGAGTTCGCGATGGGCTCGACCACCGAGTTCTCGGCCTACGGCCCGACGCGCAACCCCTGGGACCTCGACCGGATCCCCGGCGGGTCCGGCGGTGGCTCGGCCGCCGCGGTCGCCGCGCACGAGGCACCGTTCGCCCTCGGCTCCGACACCGGTGGCTCGATCCGTCAGCCCGGCGCCGTCACCGGCACGGTCGGGGTCAAGCCGACCTACGGCGGCGTGAGCCGGTACGGCGCGATCGCCCTGGCCTCGTCGCTCGACCAGGTCGGTCCGGTCTCGCGCACCGTCCTCGACGCCGCGCTCCTGCACGACGTCATCGGCGGGCACGACCCGCGGGACTCCACGTCCATCCCCGACGCCTGGCCGTCGATGGCGGCAGCCGCGCGTGAAGGGCTGCAGGCCGACACGCTCCGTGGGCTCAAGGTCGGCGTGGTCAAGGAGCTCGCCGGGGGCGAGGGCTTCCAGGCCGGCGTGACGCAGCGCTTCCAGGAGACGGTGGCGCTGCTCGAGCAGGCGGGGGCCGAGGTCGTCGAGATCGACGCCCCGTCGTTCGCGTACGCCATCAGCGCGTACTACCTGATCCTGCCGGCCGAGGCCTCGTCGAACCTGGCGAAGTTCGACTCGGTGCGCTTCGGGCTCCGCGTCACGCCCGAGAACGGCGCGACCGTCGAGGACGTCATGGCCGCCACGCGGGAGGCCGGCTTCGGACCCGAGGTCAAGCGCCGCATCATCCTCGGCACCTACGCGCTGAGCGCCGGCTACTACGACGCCTACTACGGCTCCGCGCAGAAGGTCCGCACGCTGGTGCAGCGCGACTTCGCGGCCGCGTTCGAGCAGGTGGACCTGCTGATCAGCCCGTCGGCGCCGACGACTGCCTTCCCGCTGGGGGAGCGCCTCGACGACCCGCTGTCGATGTACCTCAACGACCTCACGACGATCCCGGCGAACCTCGCTGGCGTGCCCGGCATGAGCATCCCGAACGGCCTCGCGCCCGAGGACTCGCTGCCGACCGGCGTGCAGCTTATGGCGCCGCAGCGCGAGGACGCCCGGCTGTACCGTGCGGGTGCCGCCCTCGAGCGCCTGCTCGAGCAGCAGTGGGGTCGTCCCCTCATCGACAGCATCCCGGACCTCGACCAGTCTCAGCAGTCCGCTGCGCAGGAAGGTGTGATCTGATGGCGCAGAAGGACGCGCTGATGGACTTCGACGAGGCGCTCGAGCGCTTCGAGCCGGTGCTCGGCTTCGAGGTCCACGTCGAACTCGCGACGAAGACGAAGATGTTCTCGGACGCCCCGAACTTCTTCGGCGGCGAGCCCAACACGAACGTGACGCCGGTCGACCTCGGTCTGCCCGGATCACTGCCGGTGGTCAACGAGCAGGCCGTGCGGTACTCGATCCAGCTCGGGCTCGCCCTCGGCTGCTCGATCGCCGAGTCCTCGCGGTTCGCCCGGAAGAACTACTACTACCCGGACAACCCGAAGAACTACCAGATCTCGCAGTTCGACGAGCCGATCGCGTTCGAGGGCGAGGTCGAGGTCGAGCTCGCCGACGGCACGATCTTCCAGGTGCCGATCGAGCGCGCCCACATGGAGGAGGACGCCGGCAAGCTGACGCACGTCGGCGGTGCCACCGGCCGCATCCAGGGCGCGGAGTACTCGCTCGTCGACTACAACCGCGCCGGTGTCCCGCTCGTCGAGATCGTCACGAAGCCGATCTTCGGCGCGAAGGACCGCGCGCCCGAGCTCGGGGCCGCCTACGTGCAGGTCATCCGCGACCTCGTGCGCGCCCTCGGGGTGTCCGAGGCGCGCATGGAGCGCGGCAACCTGCGCTGCGACGCGAACATCTCCCTGCGCCCCTGGGGTCAGGAGAAGCTCGGCACCCGGACCGAGACGAAGAACGTCAACTCGTTCCGCGCCGTCGAGCGCGCGATCCGCTACGAGATCCAGCGCCAGGCGGCGATCCTCGCCGCGGGCGGGACGATCACGCAGGAGACCCGCCACTGGCACGAGGACACCGGCCGCACCTCGGCCGGGCGCCCGAAGTCCGACGCCGACGACTACCGCTACTTCCCGGAGCCCGACCTGCTCCCGGTGGTGCCGGACCCGGCCGTCGTGGAGGAGCTCCGCGCCTCCCTGCCCGAGGCCCCGGTCGCCCGTCGCCGTCGCCTCAAGGGGGACTGGGGCTTCAGCGACCTCGAGTTCCAGGACGTCGTCAACGGTGGGCTGCTCGACGAGGTCGAGGCCACGGTCGCCGCCGGTGCGTCCCCGCAGGCCGCGCGCAAGTGGTGGACGGGTGAGATCAGCCGCGTGGCGAACGCGCAGGACGCCGCCGCGGGTGACCTCGTGTCGCCGCAGCACGTCGCCGAGACCATCGCGCTCGTCGAGTCCGGCGACCTGACCGACCGGCTCGCGCGCCAGGTGCTCGAGGGCGTCATCGCCGGCGAGGGCTCCCCGGCGCAGGTCGTCGAGGCCCGCGGGCTCAAGGTCGTCTCGGACGACTCGGCCCTCACGGCCGCCGTCGACCAGGCGCTCGCCGCCCAGCCGGACGTGCTCGCGAAGATCCAGGACGGCAAGGTGCAGGCCGCCGGCGCGATCATCGGCGCGGTCATGAAGGCCATGCAGGGCCAGGCGGACGCCGCGCGCGTCCGCGAGCTGGTGCTGGAGCGCGCCCAGCAGGCGTAGCGCGACCAGCAGACGGAGCGCGACCAGCAGCGGACGGGAGGCGCGGTGCCGAACGGTACCTGGGCCCACGCCGGCCGGTTCCCGGCAGACGCGCCAGCGGCTGCCGGGCCGTGCCCGGTGGGGAGCCTCCCGTCCCTCGTACCTGGGGACGTGACAGCGACCGGGTGACAGGATGGGTCGTGACCGCAACGATCCGCGCCATCGGGACCGCCGTCCCCTCCACCACCCTCGACCAGGCGGCGGTGCGGGACCTCTTCGTCGGGCAGCCCGACCTCGGCCGCCTCGGCAGGCGCATCGTGCCGGCAGCCTTCGACGTGTCGGCGGTCGAGCACCGGCACACGGTGGTCGACGAGCTCGACGCGACGCGTCCGGGCGGTCTGTTCCGTGAGGACTCCGGTGCGCTCGTCTCGCCGTCCACCGGCACCCGGAACGACCGCTACCGGGACCTCGCGCCGGCGCTCTTCGTGGCCGCCGCACGCGACGCGGTCGAGCGGGCCGGCATCGAGCCCGACCGGGTCACCCACCTCGTGACCGTGTCCTGCACCGGGTTCACGCAACCGGGACCCGACATCGACGTCGTCGAGCAGCTCGGTCTGCCGGCGGGGGTGTTCCGGCACCACATCGGCTTCATGGGGTGCTGCGCGGCGTTCCCGGCGCTCCGGATCGCCGCCGCGTTCACCGAGGCCGACCCGGACGCCGTCGTGCTCGTCGTCTGTGCCGAGCTGTGCACCCTGCACGTCCGTGCCTCGGACGACCCGGACCAGATCGTCGCGAACAGCGTCTTCGGCGACGGTGCCGCGGCGGTGGTCGTCGCGCAGGGCGGTCCCGGACTCCGGATCGAGCGCTTCGCCACGGCGACGGTGCCGGAGGGTGCGTCCGAGATGGCCTGGAACATCGGTGACGAGGGGTTCGAGATGGTCCTCTCGACGGCGGTCCCGAAGCTCGTGGGCGTGCACGTCCCCGCCGCCGTCACATCGCTGCTCGGCGAGGGCGAGACCTTCGCCGACGTCCCCGTGTGGGCCGTGCACCCCGGCGGCCGTGCCATCCTCGACCGGGCGCAGGACGCCCTGGCGCTGCCGGACACGGCGGTCTCCTCGAGCCGTGCCGTCCTGCGCGACCACGGGAACATGTCGAGCGCGACGGTGCTCTTCGTGCTGCGTGACGCGGTCGAGCGCGGGCTGCCGAGCGGCACCCCGCTGGCGGCGGTCGCGTTCGGGCCCGGCCTGACGGTGGAGAGCGCGAGGCTCACGGCGGTCGGCGCGTGACCGGCGGCGACCGGGACCCCGACCTGCGCGACGTCGACCTGAGCGTCCGGGACACCGAGCTGCAGGAGCTCATGGACGACCCCGCGTGCGACCCGCGTGCCCTCGACCGGACGTTCCGGCGCTTCGCCGTGGTGAACGCTCTGGTGAGCGGCTGGCGCGCGGTCTGGCGGACCCACGTCGTGCCGGCACTGCCCCCGAGCGGGCGTGCGCGCGTGCTCGACCTCGGATGCGGCGGCGGCGACCTCGCCCGCTCGCTCGTCCGGTGGGCCGGCAGCGACGGCTTCTCGGTGGAGGTCGTGGGCGTCGACCCGGACGAGCGGGCGATCGCGGCCGCTCGTCGGTCGGCGACGCGGGGCGTCACCTTCCGGCAGGCGTCGAGCACCGACCTCGTCGCTGCGGGGGAGCGCTTCGACGTGGTCGTGTCGAACCACGTGCTGCACCACCTCGACGACGCGGCCCGGGTCGCGTTCCTCGCCGACTCCGAGCAGCTCGCGACCGGACGGAGCCTGCACTCCGACATCCGACGGTCGCGGCAGGCGTACCGGGCCTACGCGCTGGCGTCACCGCTCGTGTCGGCCGGCACCTTCGTCCGCGTCGACGGACTGCGCTCGATCCGCCGGTCGTTCACGGTGCCGGAGCTGCAGGGGGTGCTGCCCGCGGGGTGGCGCGCCGAGCGGGCCGCCCCGCACCGGGTGCTCGCGGTGCGGGACGCCTGAGCTGCGGGGCCGTCGCGCCGCTGCGGCTCAGGGGATCGGCGCCGCGGTCGAGGAGAACGAGCGGGACGCCACCGCTGCCCGGTAGCGGTCGAGCGCACCCGCCGGAGCGCCGACGGACTCGAGCGCGGCGAGTCCGGCGCCGAGCACGGGCGGCGCCGTCACCCACGTCGGCACCGCGCCCGGCACACGGTCCTGCAGCCCCCGCACGACGGCGTCGACGAGCAGCGGGTGCCGTGCGGCGAGGACCCCGCCGCCGAGCACCACCGGCACCGTCGACCCCGCTCCGCCGATGCCGAGCCGCTCCATCGCGACCGCGGCCATGAGGACGATCTCCTCCGCCTGCCGCTCGACGACCGCTCGCGCGACCGTGTCGCCGTCCCGCGCGACCGCGAACAGCACCGGGCTGAGGTGCCCGACGGCGCCGGGGTCGAGTCGGCCGAAGTGCAGGTCCTCGGTGACCTCACGGACCGTCCGCCGCCCGAGTGCCGCGGGCACCGCGGACTCGAGTGCCGTCGCCGGACCACGGCCGTCCGCCGCGCGTGCGGCGTGCCACAGCGCACGGTTGCCGAGCCAGGCCCCGCCACCCCAGTCGCCCGAGACGTCGCCGATCGCGGGGAAGCGGGCGGTCTCGCCGTCACGACGGACCGCGATCGCGTTGATCCCGGTGCCGCAGACCACGGCCGCGGCGTCCGGCGAGAGCGTGCCGGCCCGGAGCAGGGCGAACAGGTCGTTGTCGAGGACGTCGGGCGCCCCGCCGTCACCGGACCAGTGGGCCAGCGCAGCGGTCGCCGTCACGAGCTCCTCGGGCAGGTCGAGCCCGGCGAGGTAGACGTGCGTGGTCCGGATCGTGCGCGTCCCGATCTCGCGGACCACGCGCGACCGCACGTCGTCGAGGATCGGCCCGGCGACCGCCCACCCGCGGGTCTGCGGGTTGCTGCCCGGGCCCCGTGCGTGCGCGACCAGGGTGCCGTCGAGGGCGACGGCGACGACGTCGGTCTTGCTCCCGCCACCGTCCACCGCGAGCACCACGTCGCCGGCCCCGGCGCCGGTCGTGGCGTCGACCGTCGTGCTGCCCGCCGAGGAGGCGCTCACCGGACGCCCGCGAGCGATCCGCCGGCCCACGGCAGGTGTCGCGCGTTGGCGGCGAGCAGCAGGTCGGTGAGCCGCTCGGCGCGGTCGACCTGTCCCACGAGCGGGTGCGCCCACATCGCACGGAGCACACGGTCGCGTCCGCCGTGCACCGCGGCCTCGAGGGCGAGGCGCTCGTACCCGGCCACACCGGCGACGAGCGCGGCCATGTCCTCGTCGAGCGGCGCGACCGGCAGCGGGGTGATCGCGGTACGGGTCACGCGCGCGGGCACCTCGATGACGTGGTCGTCGGGGAGGAACGGGAACGTGCCGTCGTTGCGCACGTCGAGCACCTGCACGTCGCCCTCGTCGCCGAGGATCGAGGAGAGGACGTTGATCGCGGCGTCCGAGTAGTACGCGCCACCGCGCTGCTCGAGCTCGGCGGGCTTGGTGACGACCGACTCGTCCGCGTACTTCGCCAGCAGGGCGCGTTCGGTCTCCATGACGGCCTCGGCCCGACTCGGCGCGTGCAGCTGCTCCTCGAGCACGATGTCGTGCGAGTAGAAGTAGCGCAGGTAGTACGACGGGATCGCGTGCTGGAGCCGGAGCTGGTCGGGGTGCATCTTCACGCTGCTCGCCGTGCGCTCGAGGGCGTCCTCGGTCAGCAGTCCGGGCAGCACGTCGCGCTCGCCGGCGTCGTCGCGGACGTGGATGCCGCGCTCCCACGTCAGGTGGTTCAGCCCGACGTGGTCGAGCCGGACACGGTCGGGTGCGACGCCGAACTCCTTCGCGAACCGGCGCTGGAAGCCGATCGCGACGTTGCACAGACCGACCGCGCGGTGCCCGGCCTGCAGGAGCGCCCGGGTGACGATCCCGACGGGGTTCGTGAAGTCCACGATCCAGGCGTCCGGCTTCGCGTGCTCCCGGACGAGCTCGGCGTACTCGAGCACCACGGGGACGGTGCGCAGGGCCTTCGCGAACCCGCCGGGGCCGGTCGTCTCCTGGCCGATGCACCCCACCTCGTGCGGCCAGGTCTCGTCCTGGTGCCGTGCGGCCTGTCCGCCGATCCGGAGCTGGAGCATCACCGCGTCGGCGTCCGCGACCCCGGCGACGACGTCGTCGGTGACGTGGACGGAGCCCGGGTGTCCGGCGTGCGCGAACATCCGCTTCGCGACCCCGCCGACGAGCGCGCGACGCTCGGGGTCGGGGTCGACGAGCCAGAGCTCGTCGATCGGGAGCTGGTCGCGGAGTCGGGCGAAGCCGTCGACGAGTTCGGGTGTGTAGGTGGATCCGCCACCGATGACCGTGAGTTTCACTGTGCTGCTATCCCTTCACGCCGGTGAGCGCGATGCCCTCGACGAATGCCTTCTGTGCGAAGAAGAAGATGACGACCACGGGCACCATGACGACGACGGTCATCGCCATCGTCATCGACCAGTCGGTCCCGTGCTGGCCCCGGAACGTTGCGAGTCCGTACGCGACCGGCCAGGCGGCCTGGTTCTCGGAGGCGTAGAGGAGCGGGCCGTAGTAGTCGTTCCAGGAGTGGAAGAACATGAAGATCGCCGCCGACGCGATGCCGGGCCTGGCCATCGGGACGACCACCCGCAGGAGCACGCCCCACTCGCTGCAGCCGTCCATGCGGGCGGCGTCGCCGTACTCCTTCGGGATCGTCATGAAGAACTGGCGGAGCAGGAAGATGCTGAACGCGTCGCCCAGCAGGTTCGGCAGGATGAGCGGCCACAGCGTGCCGGTCAGGTGCAGGTGCGACCACATCACGTACACCGGGACCGCGGTGACCTGCGGGGGCAGGAGCATCGCGACGATGATGACCGTGAAGATCGCGTTCGCCCCGCGGAACCTGATCTGGGCGAGCGCGTACGCCGCCGGGACCGAGCTGACGAGCATGAACGCGGTGGCGAGGACGGCGTAGAGGGACGAGTTGCCGAACCACTGCGCGAGCGGCAGCTCGGTGAACACCCGGCCGTAGTTCGAGAAGTCGAACGGCCGGGGGAGGATCGACGCCGTCAGGGCCTGGTTGCTCGACATCAGCGACGTCAGCACGACGAACACGATCGGCGCGATGGTCAGGACCCCGAGCGCCACGAGCGCGGCGTGCTCGGCGACCCAGAGCAGCAGGCCGCGGCGGGGCTTCCCGGCCCGGGAAGCGGCCCCGCGGGGCGCGCGGGCGAGGGGCGACTGGGAGACGGCGGTCATCAGGACTCCTCGGGTCGGAACACGCTGATCCGGCGCATGGTGAGCACGAGCACGATCGCGGTGATCACGAACAGCACGACGGCCATCGCGGACGCGTACCCGAACTGGAAGTTCGCGAACCCGTGCTGGTACAGCAGCTCGGTGTAGGTCAGCAGCGACGTGCCCGGGTAGCCGAGCCCGGCGGCCGTCCCGCCGCCGATCGTGGCCTTGCCGGACGCGACACCCGACGCGACCGCCGCCTCGGTGAAGTACTGCAGGGCCGCGATGACACCCGTGACCGCGGCGAACCCGATCACCGGCGCGATGGTCGGCAACGTGATGTGCCGGACCTGTTGCACACCGGTCGCGCCGTCGAGGGACGCTGCCTCGTACAGGTCGCGCGGCACGTCGAGGAGCGACGCCAGGAAGATGATCATGATGTCGCCCATCACCCACACACCGAGGATCACGAGCGACGGCTTCGACCACGCCGGGTCGTTGAACCAGAGCGGGCCCTCGATGCCGACCACCCGGAGGAGTTGGTTGACCGGCCCGGTGCCGGGGTTGAACAGGAACACGAACGCCACGACGCTCGCGACCGGCGGGACGAGCGCCGGCAGGTAGAACAGCGTCCGCCAGAACCCGGTCGCCGTCCTCGCGCGGCTGAGCAGCCCCGCGACGAGCAGCCCGCACACGATCCGCACGGGCACCAGGACGACCACGAACCAGAGCGTGTTCACGACGGCCGGCACGACCTGCGGGTCCTGGGTGAACAGGAAGCGGTAGTTGAGCAGCCCGACGAACTCGGGCTCCTGCAGCTGGTTGTACCGGGTGAAGGAGTAGAAGATCGAGGCGACGAGCGGGTAGGCGAAGAAGACCGCGAGGCCCAGCAGCGCCGGTGCCAGCATCGTCAGGGCGACGAGTCGCCGCTGCGACTCGGCGGACCGCCGCCGACGTGGCGGGGTCCCGGGGGTCGTCGGACGCGACCCGGTCGGGGCGGGCGGCCGGGAGGCGCGGGTGGGCCGCGCCTCCCGGCTGCCGGTCTCCGGGGTGGTGACGTCCGTCATCACGGACCAGCCAGCTGGCCGGCGGCGTCGATGTCCTCGTCGAGCTTCCGCAGCTTCGCGTCGAGGTCGCCGCCCTGCTCCTGCCACGCCTCCCAGAACTTCGTCTGCGTCGCGAGGTAGGCCGCACCGTCCGGGGTGGCCGGCGACGTGAAGGTCTTCGGGTTGCCGGCGATGTCGACGAAGGTCTGGTAGCGGTCGTCGACCTCGAGGTCCTTCGACGCGAGCGCGGACTTGAGCGTCGGGATGTTCTTCAGGCCGTTCGCCATGGTGACCTGTGCGTCGGTGTCGAGCGACAGGTACTGCAGCAGTGCCCAGGACAGCTCGGGGTTCTCGGAGCCCTTCGCGATGCCGGCGACGTTCCCGGCGATCCAGGTCGAGCCGTGGTTGCCGACACCCGGCAGCACCGGGATCGGGGCGGTGCCGTAGTCGAGGTCCGGCTTCTGGTCCGCGATGAACGCCGTGCGGTACTCACCGTCGATCTCCATGGCGACCTGGCCGGTGTGGAAGGCGTTGTCCGCCGCGAACTCCTGGCCGAGGCCGGACGTGAACGCCTTGAGCTTGTCGTAGCCGATCTCGTCGACGTAGTCCTTCTGCCACTGCAGGAGCTGCTTCCAGCCCGCCGACTTCCCGATGACGCTCCCGCCGTCGTCGTCGAGCCACTTCCCGTCGATCATCGCGGCCCAGTGCTGCGGCGAGTTCTCGTAGAAGTCGATGAGCGGGTTGAACCCGAGACGCTTGATCGACCCGTCGGCGTTGTAGGTGGTGAGCTTCAGCCCGTCCGCCTTGAGCTCGTCGAGGGTCTTCGGCGGGCTCGTGATGCCCGCCTCCTCGAACGCCTCGTTGTTGTAGAGCAGGGCGTCGACGTCCGCGAGGGCCGGGAGCGTGCAGCGCTGGCCCTTGTACTCGGTGTACCCGCGCACGGCGTCGGGGATGTCGGACAGGTCGACCTTGTCCCGCTCGATGTACGGCGCGAGGTCGCGGAAGGCGCCCGACGAGCAGAAGCTCCCGACGATGGCGGTCGAGTACGACAGGCCGACGTCGATGTTCTGGCCGGACGAGATCGCCTTCTGCAGCTTCTCGTCGTCCTGTCCGGCGTGGATGTCGACGGTGACGCCGGGGTTGGCCTGCTCGAAGCCGTCGACGGCCTTCTTGATCACGCCGGCCTCGCGACCGGTGAAGAAGTGCCAGAGGGAGACGGTGCCCTCGAGCTTCTTCGGTGCGGTCTCGTCGATGGCGTCGGCGCTGCTGCCGGAGCTGCAGCCGGCGAGGACGAGGGCGCCCGCGGCGGCCATCGCCGCGACGGTGGTGATCCGGGTGACGGACCGGGTGGGGAGGTGCATCGGTACTCGCTCTCTGGTCGTGGCGCGACCGGTGCCGCGAGGGCTTCCGGGCGCGCCGAAGAGCCCTCGGACAGGGCTGGCGAACGGTGCTGGGTTCGGTGGTGCGGGTGGGACGCTTCAAGGGCGCTCGGCGGGGGCCGGCGCGGGCGCATCGTCGCTGATGCGGTCGAGCCGGTCCGCGAGCGCGGTGCGGACGACGTCGATGAGGACGTGCCGCGCACCGTGCAGGACGGGGGTGTCGGGGACGCCGGGCGGCACGACGGCGGTGGACCAGCGGGTGCGGGTCCGGAGCCATGCGGTGACGGCGGCGGCCAGGCCGGGACCGCCCGCGATGCCGGTCGGGCCGTGCAGCACGACCGTCTCGGGATCGGCGACGGCGAGGGCCGGGAGCACGTTGTGCCCGACGCGCTCGCCGAGGGCGGCGGTGAAGGGGTGCTGCGCGGACAGGCCGGACAGCTGCGGGAGCACCTGGCGCCAGTCGGCGGCGGTGCCGTCCCGCGCGGTGATCCCGTGCTCGGCGGCGAGGGCCTCGATCGCGGCCTCGGAGACGAGGTCTGCGACCAGGGTCGCCGTCGGGTCGATGGAGAGCGCGTCGGCGGGCACGCTCAGGTAGCCGATCTCGCCGGCGGCACCGGACGCGCCGGTGAGCAGGCGGCCGTCGACGTCGAGCGCCATACCGAGGCCCTCGGCCATCCACAGCAGTGCGAAGGAGCCATGCACGCGGCCGGCGCCCATGTTCCGCTCGGCGATGGCGGCGAGGTTGGCGTCGTTCTCGACGACGACGCGCAGGCCGAGGTCCCGCGAGAGCGAGGCGGCGACCTGTTCGCGGGGCCACCCCGGCAGGCCGTCGGTGAACGTCAGGGTGTCCGTGGCGTGGTCGACACTGGCCTGGACGCCGACGGCGACCGCGGTGACGAGGTCCTCGTCGACACCGGCGGCGGTCGCGGCACGCGTCACGGCGGCCGCGACGATGTCGGCGCCGGGGGAGCGGTACTCGGCGTCCGTCATCCGGTGCGAGGCGACGGGGTAGGCCCGTCCGGCTGCGTCGACGACGGTCGACCGGACGTCGACCAGCTGGACGTCGACCGCGACGGCGAGGTCCCGGTCGGTGATCGCCTCGTACACGACGGCGCTCGGTCCGCGGCGACCGGCGGTGCTGTCCGTGCCCGCACCGCGGATGAGCGCGGCGGCCTCGAGCCGGCGGATGATCTCCGCGGCGGTCGGCTTGGACAGCCCGGTGCGCTGTGCGAGGTCGTTCCGCGTCATCGCGCCCGAGTCGAGCAGCAGCGTCAGGGCCGCGCGATCGTTCAGGACGCGCAGCAGCGCCGGCTGGCCCGGGGTGCGTCCGTTCGTCGTCATGTCGAGGACTGTAACGGACAACCTTCTTTACTGAAAGGTTTGTTCACAGTTCCGAAACACGCGTTCCGCAGAGCGCAACGGACGGACGACGGCCCTCGGCGGATCGCCCGCCGAGGGCCGTCGTCGCGCAGGCCCCGATCCCGCTACGGGCGCAGCAGCACCTTGATCGCGCGACGCTCGTCCATCGCCGCGTAGGCCTCCGCCGCCTGCTCGAGGGGCAGCTCGAGGTCGAACACCCGGCCCGGGTCGATCGCTCGCGAGAGCACGTCGGGCAGCAGCTCCTCGATGTAGGCGCGAGCAGGAGCCATGCCCCCGCCGACCGTGATGTTCTTCGCGAACAGGAACGGCATCGGCAGCTCGGGGTCGCCCGCGGGCACACCGACGTAGCCGACCGCGCCACCGGGCCGCACGACCCGCAGCGCCTGGTCCATGCTCTCGGCGGTGCCGACGGCCTCGAGTGCGCAGTCGGCGAGGTCGCCGCCGAGCAGCTCGCGCACCGCGGCCACGCCCTCGTCGCCGCGGGTCTCGACGACGTCGGTCGCACCGAAGTCGCGGGCGAGGGCCTGGCGGTCGGCGTGCCGGCTCATCGCGATGATGCGCTCGGCGCCGAGCCGCGAGGCCGCGAGCACGGCGGACAGGCCCACCGCGCCGTCGCCGACGACCACGACGGTCTTGCCCGGGCCGACACCGGCCGAGACGGCGGCGTGGTGTCCGGTGGAGAACACGTCGGACAGGGTGAGGAGGGACGGCACCAGGTCGTCGTCCACCGGACCCGGCACGCGCACGAGCGTCGCCGCGGCGTCCGGGACGCGGACGTACTCGGCCTGGGCGCCGCCGAGCGGGTGGCCGTACGCGTCCGGCGTGACGCCGAACGTGGAGCCGTGGTCGCAGCCGCTCGTCATGCCGTGCGCGCAGGCCTGGCAGGTGCCGTCGTTCGTCGTGAACGGCGCGATGACGAAGTCGCCCACCGACAGGTCCGTGACGTCCGCGCCGACGGACTCGACGACGCCGACGAACTCGTGCCCGATGGCGCGCGGCTCCTTCGTGTCGCGGACGCCGCGGTAGGGCCAGAGGTCCGAGCCGCAGACACAGGCCGCGGTGACCTTGACGACGGCGTCGGTGGGATCGATGAGGACGGGGGCGTCACGCTCCTCGACGCGGATGTCGCGGGGGGCGTGGATGACGGTTGCGCGCACGGTGGTGCCTTCCGATCGGGGTGGTCGCGGCGCGTACGGGACGCGCCAGGGATCCGGCGCCGTTGCGGGACCCGTCGACACTACGCTTCCCGGGTGGACGACGACCGGTACGGCAGCGACGTGCTCTCGGGTGACTGGCGCGCGAAGGGCGTGAAGAAGGTGCGGCAGGTGCCGCTCGAGCGCGACATGGTCCTCGAGGACCCGGACTCCGGCTGGGCCGGGGCCGTCGTGGGGCTCGAGGCGGGCAACGTCTCCCTCGAGGACTGGAAGGGCCGCACCCGCGCCTTCCCCTTCACCGGGCAGTTCCTGCTCGAGGGCGAGCTCGTCACGCTCGGCCGCCCGCAGGCCCCGGTCGGTCGGTCTGCCGCGGCACCCGCCGGCCCGGCCGGTCGGATCGGTGGCGTCCACTCGGACTGGAGGCCCGGCTCGGCTCCGGCGGTCCGCCAGGCCTCCGGCGGCGGTCGCCTCCGCACCGCCTCCGGCTCGTTCGCCGTCGAGTCGCAACGTGCTCGCGTCGCCCTGCCCTCCCGGATCATGGTCGAGGGCAGGCACGACGCCGAGCTCGTGGAGAAGGTCTGGGGGTCGGACCTCCGCGTCGAGGGCGTCGTCGTCGAGTACCTCGAGGGTGTCGACAACCTCGCCGACGTGCTCGACGAGTTCCGCCCCGACCGTTCCCGCCGCGTGGGCGTCCTGGTCGACCACCTCGTCCCCGGGTCGAAGGAGTCCCGCTTCGCCGACGCCGTGATGCGCGGGAAGTGGGGCGCGCACGTGCTCGTGGTCGGGCACCCGTTCGTCGACGTCTGGCAGTCGGTGAAGCCCGCGCGCCTCGGGCTCGAGGCGTGGCCGACGATCCCGCGCTCGATCGAGTGGAAGAAGGGCATCCTGCAGCACCTCGGGTGGCCCGCCGAGGACCAGGCCGACGTCGCCCGGGCGTGGCAGCGGATCCTCGGGCAGGTGCGGACGTTCGCCGACCTCGAGCCGCAGTTGCTCGGCCGGGTCGAGGAACTCATCGACTTCGTGACGGAACCGCAGGGCTGAGGACCCGGCCCCGTCGTGACGCGGGCCTCGCGTTCGGCGGCGCCGCGCCTCCCGTCCGTCCCGCAGTGCGCGAGCGGGCGGTCCCTGCTGGTCCGCACGCGCCTCCCGCCCCGTTTCCGCCCGCTCGCGGGCGATGCGGGCGTGTGGTGTGCGCTCCCGCGCCGAGCGGGCGGATCGCGCGCCGGCGAGCCGACAGCAGGGTCCGATTCCGCCCGCTCGTGGGTGCGGGGCGGCCGAACCGGGGACGGCGTCCCGCGTCGGGCGGGCGGTCCCTGCTGGTCCGCACGCGCCTCCCGTCCCGTTTCCGCCCGCTCGCGTGCGTGGACGGGGACGGACACCGAGACGAGCCCGAGCGGGGCTGGGCCGAGTCGCGGACGGCGTCCTGCGGCGGGCGGGCGGAAGGTGTGCCGTCGCGCGTCCTCCCGGTCCCGTTTCCGCCCGCTCGCGCGCGGCCCGGGGTGATCGCGGCCGCCCGGCCTAGTGTTGAGGGATGGACGGCATCGACGGGCGTGTGCGGGGCGCCGTCGACCTCTGGCTCCGCTGGCTGCCGCGGTGGCAGATCGGCACCGCCCGTCCTCGGACCCGGATCTGCCGGAAGTGCACGGGGTCGCCGATCGCGACCGCCGCGGGCTTCGGGCCGGACGTACCGCACGCCGTGCAGCACGCGCTCATCGGTCGGATCTCGACCATCGTCGAGGACGCCGTCGACGAGTACACGGCGAGGAACCTGCCGCTGCTGCAACGGGAGCTCGAACGCGCCGCGGCACGGAAGCGGCACGCGGGCTACCAACCGACCGAGGGCCTGTCGCCCGAGTTCCAGGGCCTCGACGTCGACCCGGAGCCGTCGCCCGGCGAGCCGTTCCTGTTCACCCTCGACGAGCTCACCGGCACCGGGGCGGGGCAGCAGGAGCCGCGCGAGCCGCTGTCCGACGAGGCGAAGGCAGCGCTCCGGCACGAGATCGCCCTGTCGGACGAGTGCGCCCGCGCGACGGGGACCGCGGTGTGCCTGGCGCTCGTGGAGCACCGGCCGCGGATCGCCGAGGCCGTCGAGCGCCTGGTCGAGCCGCAGATCGCCGCGCTCGTCTCGGACATGTTCCGCGGGTTCGACGGCCCGGAGGCGGGACGCGACGGCCTGTTCTGAGGGCGCCCGGCGGAGTGGGACGATGGACTCGTGACTCGCACCCGGGGCTGGCTCGCAGCCGTCGTCGACATCGTCCTCATCGTCGCGTTCGCGCTGATCGGGCGGTCGTCCCACGCCGAGGCCGCATCGCCGATCGGGCTCTGGACGACGGCGTACCCGTTCCTGGCCGGCTGGGCGGTGGGCTGGCTGGTCGTACGCGGGTGGGCCCGACCGATGCGCCTGTGGCCCACCGGCGTCGTCGTCTGGGTGGCCACGGTCGCGATCGGGATGCTGCTCCGGGTGCTGACCGGGCAGGGCGACGTCGCCGGGGACCCGCTGCCGCTGTCCTTCGTCATCGTCGCGACGATCTCGCTCGCGGTGTTCCTGCTCGGGTGGCGCACGGTCGTCCGCCTGGTCGCCGCCCGCTCGGGCCGACGGGGTCGCGGCCGGGTCTGATCCGGACCGCGTTCACCCGCTGGTCACCCGGAGGCCACCCCGGCCCGACAGCATGCCGGGATGACGACGCTCGACCAGGCCACCGTCGGACCGGACCGCGACGGGCGCGGCGCACGGACCCTCCCGCGGCTCGTGGCTCGTCGGGGCGCTCCTCGGGTCCGGCGCGAGGACACGCTGCCGGCGATCGCCGTCGCGGAGGCACTCGGCGCCGACGTCGTCGAGGTCGACGTCCGCCGCACGGCCGACGGCGTCGCGGTGCTGCTGCACGACGAGACCCTCGGACGGCTCTGGGGTGATCCCCGCCGGGTCGCGGACGTCCCCTGGTGCGACGTCGCCCGTCTGGGGAACGGGCTCGACCGCATCCCGCGCCTCGATGCCGTGCTCGAACGCCTCGACGGGTGCCGCTCCGGGTTGCTCCTCCGGATCGAGGACCCGGCGGACGCCCTCGTCGCCACGCGCACGGTCGCGGCGTCGACCTGGGACACGGCCGTGGCGTGGACCGGGACGCCGGAGGTGCTCGCCACGGTCCGGGCCGCGCTGCCCGACGCGGACACCTGGTTGCCCTGGGAGTCCCTCGCGGCGCCGACCGCGGACGACACGGACGGCCTCGGGGCCACCACGCTCGTGGTCGACGACGTCTTCCTGACGCCGGACACCGTCCTGGCCGCCCACGAGGCCGGGATGGCGGTCGCGGTGCGGACGGTCGACGAGGCGGAACCGGTCCGGTGGGCCGCCCGCCTGGGCGCCGACCTCATCGCGACGGACGACGTCGCCTCCGCGCGGGCCGTGCTGGCCGGTGGTGAGCGGGACGGCTGGGCGCGACCCGACCGTGAGCCGACCGAGGAGGAGGTCGCGACGCGTGCACAGGCCCTCGCGCACCGGATCGCTCACGAGGTCATCGCCTTCACCCGGGAGCACCCGGTCGGTGGGCTGCCGTCCGGAGGTGTCCCCGCCGCACCGGTCACCGACGTCGACCGGGCGGTCGAGCGCCTCGTGCGCGCCCGCGTCCGGGCGGCCTTCCCGACGCACGGCTTCACCGGTGAGGAGTACGGGGACGCACCCGGCGACCGGTACCGCTGGTACCTCGACCCGGTCGACGGCACGACCAACCTGGTGAACGGGCTGCCCTGGACCGCGATGTCGCTCTGCCTGACCCGCGGCGGTCGCCCCGTGGTCGGTGTCGTCGCGGACCCGTGGCGCGGTGAGGTGCTCGAGGCCCGCCGGGGTCGCGGGGCGGTCGTCCGCGACGTCCCGCTCCGCCTCGACGACGCCCCGCGTGCGCTCGCCGGTGCCGTGGTCGGCGCCGAGTCCGGAGGTCCCGGGGCGTGGGCCGCACTCGGTGCGCTCGCGGAGGCCCTGGCCGACCGGTCGTGCGCCGTCCGGGTGATGGGCTCGAGCACGCTGACGATCGCGCAGGTCGCCGCCGGCCGCGGGATCGGCGGGTGCGTCCCCGCGTTCGACCCGGTGGACCACGGGGCGGCCGTGCTGCTCGTGCTCGAGGCGGGCGGCGTCGTGCTGACCCGGGCCGGTTCCGTCGACGGCTTCCCGCGCGTCGGTGAACCGTTCCTGGTCGCGCACGCCGGCGCCGCGGACGAGCTGCACGCGGTGTGGACGAGCGCGCTCGGGAGTCGCTGACGCGGCTCTCGGCCAGTTCTGTGCAGGCGTACAGTCAGCGGTCGTCGTCGCTGCCTACGGTGGGGAGCGACGGACCGACCCGACCGGGTCGGACCGCACCGAAGGAGCAACGACATGGGTTTCCTCGACCGACTGCTCGGCCGACCCGAGCGTGACCGTGGCCAGCAGGACCAGTGGGGACAGCCCCAGCCGCCCCAGCAGCAGCAGCCCCAGCAGGGCTACCGGTACGGGCAGCAGTCCTACCAGGTGCCCCCCGTGTCGCAGGGGCAGGGGCAGGGGCAGGGGCAGGGGCAGCAGTACGGCGGCCAGCAGTACGGCACGCCGCAGTGGGGCGGCCCCGCACAGGGGACCGGCCAGCAGGGTGCCGGCCAGCAGGGCGCCGGGCAGCAGGGGGGCGCCTCCTCCGACGACGAGCGCGCCGTCGAGCGGTACCGCTACCTGCTCCGCACGGCCCCGCCCGAGCGCATCGAGGAGGTCCACGCCGAGGCGTTCGCGACCCTGACGCCCGAGCAGCGCCGGATGGTCTACGACGAGTTCACGCGGAGCGCCCCCGACGGCGAGGCCCCGCGCGGCGACGACCCCCGGTCGCTCGCCCAGGCGGCGACCCGGTCCGAGATCCGGCAGCCCGGCTTCATGGAGCGCTCGCTCGGCGGCATGAACGGCGGCGGCATGGGCGGCGGCGGCATGATGGGCCAGCGCGGCGGCGGTCCGTCGTTCGGTCGCATGATCGGTGCGTCGATCCTCGGTACGGTCGCCGGCTACGTCATCGGGTCGACGCTCATGAGCGCGTTCCTGCCCGACGCCGGATCGTTCGACGGCGGTACCGACGCTGCGGCAGACGGCGGTTCGGAGGACACTGGTGCCGACTCCGGTGACGGTGGCGCGGCCGACGGTGGCTCCGGCGACGCGGGCGCAGCCGACGGCGGCGGGTTCGAGAGCGCGGGCTGGGGCGACGGCGGAGGCGACTTCGGCGGCGGGTTCGGCGACTTCGGCGGTGGCGACTTCGACGTCTGAGTGACGTCGACGCTCCCGCCGCCCCACGACGACGTGGACGACGAGGAGCAACATGGCCATCATCGAAGCCTCCGGGCTGACCAAGACCTACCGATCACGGTCGGGTCCGGTGCACGCACTGGCCGGACTCGACCTCTCCGTCCCCGAGGGCACGGTGACGGCGTTGCTCGGCCCGAACGGCGCCGGCAAGACCACCACGGTGAAGGTGCTCACGACGCTCGTCGTGCCGGACAGCGGTCGGGCGACGATCGACGGTGTCGACGTCGTGGCCGAACCCCAGGCGACCCGCCGGTCGATCGGTGTGTCCGGGCAGTACGCCGCGGTCGACGAGAACCTGACCGGAGCCGAGAACCTCGAGATGGTGGGGCGGCTGTACCACCTCGGCCGGAGGGCGGCCCGGGCACGGGCCCGTGAGCTCATCGAGGTGTTCGACCTCGCCGAGGCCGGCGACCGTCCCGTCAAGGGCTTCTCCGGCGGCATGCGGCGGCGCATCGACCTCGCGGGGGCGCTCGTGGCGAACCCGCGCGTGCTGTTCCTCGACGAGCCGACGACCGGGCTCGACCCCCGGAGCCGGCTCGCGCTCTGGGGGATCATCGAGGGGCTCGTCGCCGACGGCGCCACCGTGCTCCTCACCACGCAGTACCTGGAGGAGGCGGACCAGCTCGCGGACGACATCGCGGTCATCGACGACGGCCGGGTCATCGCCGAGGGCACCGCGGACCAGCTCAAGGCCCAGGTGGGCGGCCACCGGGTCGTCGTCACGCTGGTCGACGAGGACGACCGGGAGGCCGTGGTCACCACCCTGCGTCGGTACGGCGTGGGTGCCGTGGAGACCTCGGCGGACGGGCGCACCTCCGGCATCGCGGTGGACGCCGGTCCCGTGGCGCTCCAGCGGGTGCTCGCCGACCTCGACGAGGCCGGCGTCCGGCTCCACGACGCCGGCATGCGGCGGCCGACGCTCGACGACGTCTTCCTGCGCCTGACCGGACACGCGGCCACGGCCGTGGAGGGGGAGGCGTCGGACGCGACGGGCGGGACGGACGCGGGGCGGGCCTCCCGGCCGGGCCGACGCGACCGTGGTGGAGCCGACGGTGCCGACGCGGTCGCGAGCGGCGACACGACGGACGCGACGCCGGAGCGTGTGCGGTGACCGCCGTCGACGCACGGACCCGACGGCAGCTGCCGGTGGTCGTGACCTCGCCCGTGGCGATGGGTTCGAGGACGGCTGGACCGTCACGAAGCGGAACCTCACGAAGATCAAGCGCTCGCCGGACATGCTCGTGTTCGCCGTGCTGCAGCCGATCATGTTCGTGCTGCTCTTCAGCCAGGTGTACGGAGGGGCGATCCAGGTGCGGGGGACCGACTACACGCAGTTCCTCATGGCCGGGATCTTCGCGCAGACCGTCGTGTTCGGGGCGACGTTCTCCGGCTCCGCGATGGCGCAGGACCTCAAGGAGGGGCTCGTCGACCGCTTCCGCACCCTGCCGATGGCGTCGTCCGCGGTGCTCGTCGGGCGCACGAACTCGGACCTCGTGCTCAACGCGATCTCGATGGTGATCATGATGCTGACCGGCCTGGCGGTCGGGTGGCGCGTGCAGTCGGCGCCGCACGAGTTCCTCGCCGGGATCGGCCTGCTGCTGCTGTTCAGCTACGCCTTCAGCTGGGTGATGGCGCTGCTCGGGATGAGCGTCCGGACGCCGGAGGTCATCAACAACGCGTCCTTCATGGTCCTGTTCCCGTTGACGTTCATCTCGAACGCGTTCGTCCCGAGCGACACGATGCCGCTCGTGCTGCGGGTCTTCGCCGAGTGGAACCCCGTCTCGTCGCTCGTGCAGGCCGCGCGGGAGCTGTTCGGCAACGTCGGCACCGCCCCGGTGCCCGACGTCTGGACGATGCAGCACCCCGTCGCGACCGTGCTCGTCGGCATCGCGGTGCTGCTCGTCGTGTTCGTGCCCCTGGCCGTGCGGAAGTACACGCGGATCAGCGCGGGGTGACGCACCGTCCACCGATCCTCGACCGGGGGTCCCGGAGCGTGGTCCGGACCGCTTACCATCGTCTCTCGTGACCGCGACCGAAGCCGAGCGCGCCGCCCAGCGCGGTGCCACCGAGCGACCCGCCGAGCGCAGCAGCCGGCTGCGGGGCTGGATGCTGCACGGTGCCGACCAGGGGGCCTCGCACCAGGGCCCGCACCAGGTGGAGGTCGAGAAGACCCACTCGTGGTGGCGCGTGATGTGCCTGACCGGCGTCGACTACTTCTCGACGCTGGGCTACCAGCCCGCGATCGCCGCGCTCGCCGCAGGGCTGCTGTCGCCGATCGCGACCATCGTGCTCGTGCTCGTGACGCTGTTCGGCGCGCTGCCCGTGTACCGCCGGGTGGCGTCGGACAGCTTCAAGGGCGCCGGTTCGATCATGATGCTCGAGAAGCTCCTGCCCTGGTGGGCCGGCAAGCTCTTCGTGCTCGTGCTGCTCGGGTTCGCGGTGACCGACTTCATGATCACGATGACGCTCTCGGCCGCCGACGCCACCGCGCACATCGCCGAGAACCCGTTCACGCCGCACTGGTTCACCGAGATCCCGGTGCCGATCACGCTCGTGCTGCTGCTCCTGCTCGGGATCGTCTTCCTCCGCGGGTTCAAGGAGGCCATCGGGATCGCCGTCGGGCTCGTCGCGGTGTTCCTCCTGCTGAACGCCGTCGTGATCGTCGTCGCGCTGTGGCACGTGTTCGAGCGCCCGGTCGTGGCCACCGACTGGTGGTCGAACCTGACCGCGCAGCACAGCAACCCGCTCGTCATGATCGGCATCGCGCTCGTGGTCTTCCCGAAGCTCGCGCTCGGCCTGTCCGGCTTCGAGACCGGTGTCGCCGTCATGCCGCAGGTGCGCGGCGGCGCGGGCGACGACCCGAGCGGTCGGCCGGAGGGCCGGATCCGCGGGACGAAGCGGCTGCTCACGACCGCGGCGATCATCATGAGCACGTTCCTCATCACGTCGTCGATCGCCACCACGTTCCTCATCCCGCAGCAGGAGTTCCAGCCGGGCGGCGGCGCGAACGGTCGCGCGTTGGCGTTCCTCGCGCACGAGTACCTCGGCAACGTGTTCGGGTCGGTGTACGACTTCTCGACCGTCGCGATCCTCTGGTTCGCCGGCGCGAGCGCGATGGCGGGTCTGCTGAACCTCGTCCCGCGCTTCCTGCCGCGGTACGGCATGGCACCGCAGTGGGCCCGCGCGACTCGACCGCTCGTCATCATCTTCACGCTCATCGCCTTCGCGATCACGATCATCTTCGAGGCGAACGTCGACGCCCAGGGCGGCGCGTACGCGACCGGCGTCCTCGTGCTCATCACGAGTGCGGCCGTCGCCGTGACGCTGTCCGCTCGGCGGAAGCAGCAGAAGAAGCGCACGATCGGCTTCGGCATCATCGCCGTCGTGTTCGTCTACACGACCGTGGCGAACGTCATCGAGCGGCCCGACGGCGTCCGGATCGCGGCGGTCTTCATCATCGCCATCGTCGTGGTGTCGCTCGTCTCCCGCGTCCGGCGGTCGTTCGAGCTCCGGGCGTCGTCGATCGAGCTCGACGCCGTCGCGCGGCAGTTCATCGAGGCCGACGCCGACCAGTTCAGCTCGGTCTGCATCATCGCGAACGAGCCGGGTGCCGGCACCGCCGAGGCGTACCGGTCGAAGGGTCGTGAGGAACGCCGCGACTCGGGCATCCCGGCGCGTGTGCCGACGATGTTCCTCGAGGTCCTGCAGGCCGACTCCTCCGACTTCGAGGAGGACCTGGTGGTCGAGGGACACGTCGTCCAGGGACACCGCGTGCTCCGTGTCCGGTCCGGCAACGTCCCGAACACGATCGCGTCGACGCTGCTCGCCGTGCGCGACATCGCCGGTGTGGTGCCGAGCATCTACTTCGAGTGGAACGAGGGCAGTCCGATCCGGAACGCCCTGCGCTTCGTCTTCACCGGTGTCGGCGACGTCGCCCCGGTCACCCGTGAGGTCCTCCGCGAAGCCGAACCGGACGTGCACCGCAGGCCGACCGTCCACGTGTCGTGACGTCCGTGGCGGGCGGCGGGCGTTCCTCCCGTCCGGTCGTCGGCGGCTCGGCGGCGGTCCTCGTCGCCGCGACGGTGTGGGGCACGACGGGGACCGCGACGCACTTCGCGCCCGGGGTGCCTGCGTTCGTGTTCGGGGCGGTGACGTTCGGGCTCGGCGGCCTCCTGCTCGCCGCAACGACCGGTCGCGGCGCCGTGCGTGCCCTGGTGCAGCGAGACACTCGTCGCTGGGTGGTCCTCGGTGCCGCGTCGCTCGTCGTGTACGCGGTCGCGTTCTACGCGGCGCTGGCGGAGGCCGGGGTCGCCCTCGGCACGACGGTGGCGATCGGGACGTCGCCGCTGTTCGCGGGCCTCGTCGAGTGGGCAGCGGACGGGAGGCGCGTCTCCGGCAGGTGGGTCGTCGCCACCCTGGTCAGCGTGGTCGGCATGGTCGTCGTGACGGTCGCGCGGTCGGAGGCGCCGGGCAGCGGCTCGCTGCCGCTCGGGCTCGGGAGCGCGCTGGTCGCCGGCCTGACGTACGCGACGTACTCGTGGGCGGTCGCGCGGGGGATGCGCGCGGCAGGCACGCCCGGCGTGGCGTCGGTGGCCGCTCGTGCGTCCGTTCCCGGACGCGCCGTCGTCGTTCCCGGGCGCGCCGTCGTCGGCGCGGTGTTCGGGCTGGCGGCGGTCCCGCTCGTGGTGGTGCTCGTGCTCTGGTGCACGGTCGGCGCCGGGCCGGACGCGCTGGCTCCCACGCACTGGCCGGTGTTCGGGTACCTCGCGCTCGTCCCGACGGTGCTCGGCCACTCGCTCTACGCGGCCGGCCTCCGCCACGTGAGCGCCTCGGTCGCGACCCTGCTGTCGCTCTTCGAACCGGTCGTGGCGGCGGTCCTCGCGGTGCTCGTCGTCGGGGAGCACCTCGGCGCGGTCGGCTGGGCCGGCATCGGGCTCGTGGTCGTCGGACTGGGGCTGCTCGCGCTGCCGGGTCGTCGGCGACCCGGCAGCGCTACCGCCCGGTGATCTGGTCGCGCACCTTGCGGCGGAGGACCTTGCCGATCATCGACCGGGGCAGGTCCTCGACCACGACGATGCGCCGCGGCACCTTGTAGGCCGCGAGCTGGTCGCGGGACCACGCGCGCAGGGCCTCGGCGTCGAAGGTCGCCGGGTCCTTCGGCACGACGGCCGCGACGACCTGCTCGTTGCCGGACTGGGTGATGCCGACGACGGCGACCTCGCGGACGCTGGCGTGCTTGAGCAGGGCGTCCTCGACCTCGGACGGCGACACGTTGAAGCCGCCGGTGATGATGAGCTCCTTGAGCCGGTCCACGATGCTGACGAAGCCGTCGGCGTCGATCGACACGACGTCGCCCGTGCGGAACCAGCCGTCGGGCGTGAAGACCTCGTCGGTCGCCTCGGCCTTGCCCCAGTAGCCGCGGAACACCTGCGGGCCCTTGACCTGGAGTTCGCCGGCCTCGCCCGTGCCGAGCACCTTCGACGGGTCGTCCGGGTCGACCACACGCGCCTCGGTGGAGGACAGCGGCAGGCCGATCGCGCCGAGCCGACGCTCGGGCGAGACCGGGTTCGCCATCAGGACGGGGGAGCACTCGGACAGCCCGTAGCCCTCGACGAGGTAGCCGCCGGTGCGGGCCTCCCACGGCTCGACGACGCTCTGCGACAGCGGCATGGCACCGGAGATGCCGATCTCGATGCCCTGCAGCGAGACCTTCGCCGAGTCGGCGGCGTGCTGCAGGCGCGTGTAGATCGGCGGCACGGCCGGCAGGAACGTCGGCGGGTGCTGCTTCATCGCCTTGAGGACGAGTGCCGGGTCGAACGCGGGGAAGAGCACGAGCCGTGAGGCCATGCTCATCGCGAAGGTCAGGCACAGCGTCAGGCCGTACGCGTGGAACATCGGGAGCACCGCGTAGACGGTGTTGTCGCCCCGGCGGATCGTCGGGACCCAGGCCCGTGCCTGTGCGGCGTTGGCCAGGAGGTTGCGGTGGCTCAGCACGGCACCCTTCGGCACGCCGGTCGTCCCGGACGTGTACTGGATGAGCGCGACGTCGGTGGTCGCCGGGCGCGGGTGGCGCTTCGACAGCTTCCGGGTCGACGCCAGGTCGTCCCACTTCGTCGTGCCGCGGACCGTCGTCGTCAGCTTCGCGCGGGACGCACGGGCCTTCGCCACGGGGAGCGACAGGGCGATCCGGGTCGTGCGGGGCATCGCGCGGGTGAGGTCGACCGAGACGATCGCGTCGAGCGCGAGGTCGGCGGGGAAGTCCTGCAGCGTCGCGACGGACTTGTCCCAGGCGATGGCGACCTTCGCACCGTGGTCCTCGAACTGGTGTCGGAGTTCGCGCGCCGTGTAGAGCGGGTTGTGCTCGACGACGATCGCGCCGAGCCGGAGCACCGCGTAGAAGGCCACGACGTGCTGGGGGCAGTTCGGCAGCACGATCGCCACGCGGTCGCCCGCACCGACGCCGAGCTTGCGGAGGCCGTTCGCCGCCCGGAGGATCTGTTCCTCGAGGTCGGCGTACGACGTCGTCCTGCCGAAGAACTCGAGCGCCACCCTCCCCGGGAACTGCTGCGCGGATCCCTCCACGATGTCGTACAGCGAGCCCGTGGGCTCGTCGATGTCGTGCGGGACCCCCGGGGCGTACGAGGCAAGCCAGGGACGAGGCGTGTCGATGCTCACCCGGCCAACCTACCGGCGGGGCGGTCGGCATTGTCAGGGCCCGTTCTCAGGGCCCACTGTCAGGGCCCACTGTCAGGGGCACGACGGACGATGGGCGCATGCCCTCCGTGTCCGACGCGTTCCGTTCCCGCCTCAACGACACCTTCACCAACGGCGCGACCGAGCGTCCCGCCTGGATCGACGAGCTCGAACAGGGCTCCGACGCCGGCTTCTTCGGCCCCGGGTCCGCCACCTGGGCCGTGCACGGCGGGAACCACACCGTGCTCGCCGGGGTCCGGGCACTGCTCGTGCAGGCCCTGCACCCCGGGGCGCTCGCCGGCGTCGCCGACCACTCCCGCTACCGCGAGGACCCGTTCGGTCGCCTCGCCGGCACCATCCGCTGGATCTACACGGTGTCGCACGGCGACACGCAGCAGGCCACGCACGCCAGCCAGTGGGTGCGGAAGCTCCACGAGCGCGTCGTCGGCGAGTACGTCGACGGGCACGGGGTCACCCGGCCCTACGCCGCGAACGACCCGGACCTCGCGCGCTGGGTGCACCTCGCCTTCACCGACGCCTTCCTGCGGAGCGCACAGCTCTGGGGCGCCCCGATCCCCGGCGGCGCCGATGCGTACGTCCGTGAGTGGGCCGTCGCCGGGCGGCTGATGGGCGTCGACGACGCGCCGGAGTCCGACGCCGAGCTCCGCGCGCAGATGAACGGGTACCTCGACCGCGGGGAGCTCAAGGCCGACGCCCGGACCCACGACGTCGTGCGGTTCATCAAGGACCCGCCGGTCGCCAAGCTGCTGCGGCCCGGGTACCGTGCCCTCTTCGACGGGGCGGTCGCCTCGCTCGACCCGCGCCACCGTTCGATGCTCGGGCTCCGGACGCCGGCCGTCGGGCCGGTGGAGCTGCCGGTCCGCCGGGTCGCGGGCGTGGTGCTCGACGGGATCGGTGCGGTGCTCGGGACCACGCCCGGCACGGAGCGCGCAGCGCTCGTACGCATCGCGCGGCTGCGGGAGCAGTCGGACAGCGGCGCGGACCTGGGCGCGA
The DNA here is from genome assembly GCF_903970945.1 of Curtobacterium sp. ME26. Lineage (NCBI taxonomy): Bacteria > Bacillati > Actinomycetota > Actinomycetes > Micrococcales > Microbacteriaceae > Curtobacterium > Curtobacterium sp. ME26. The sequence continues at coordinate 4,255 of NZ_CAJCKG010000013.1, read as the reverse complement.
CCGCGTGACGTCAGAAACCGGACGGCACCCGGGGCGTGTACGCGGACTCGAGTCGCGACACCTCGTCGTCGGTGAGCTCGATCGCGGTCGCGGCGACCGCGTCGTCGATGTGGTGCTCCTTGGTCGCACCGATGATCGGCGCGGTCACCGCGGGCTTCCCGGCGACCCACGCGAGGGCGATCTGCGCCATGCTCGCGCCACGCGCCTCGGCGACCTGCTGCACCGCGTCGACGATCGCGCGGTTCGCGTCCTCGTCCTGGCGGTACAGCGTCTTGCCGAACTCGTCGGTGTCCGAGCGGCTGCCCGACCCCTGCGCGTCCCACGGGCGGGTGACCTTGCCGCGGGCGAGCGGGCTCCACGGGATGACGCCGACACCCGTCGCCTGCGCGAACGGGTGCATCTCGCGCTCCTCCTCGCGCTCGAGCAGGTTGTACTGGTCCTGCATGCTGACGAACTTCGTCCAGCCGTGCAGCTCGGCTGCGTGCTGCATCTGCGCGAACTGCCACGTCCACATGCTGCTCGCGCCGATGTAGCGAGCCTTGCCGGCCTTGACGACGTCGTGCAGCGCCTCCATCGTCTCCTCGACCGGCGTGTGCGGGTCGAACCGGTGGATCTGGTACAGGTCGACGTAGTCCGTGCCGAGTCGGGTGAGCGAGGCGTCGATCTCGTGCATGATCGCGGCGCGCGAGAGGCCGGCGCCGTTCGGGCCCGGTCGCATGCGGTTGAAGACCTTCGTGAAGACCTGGACCGCCTCGCGCGGGGCGATCTCCTTGAGGAGCTGCCCCGTGATCTCCTCGCTCGAGCCCGCGGAGTAGACGTTGGCGGTGTCGAACGAGGTGATGCCGGCCTCGTAGGCGCGACGGACGAAGGGTCGGGCGGCGTCGATGTCGACGCTCCACGAGTGGGAGCCCTGGTCGGGGGCGCCGTAGGACATCATGCCGAGGACGATCCGGCTGATCTCGAGGCCCGTCCGCCCGAGGCGCGTGGTTGGCACGGCCGCGGGGCTCGTGCTCGCGTCGGCGCTGGCGCTGGTGGGGGCGCTGGTGCTGGTGTCGGGCTGGGCCGAGCGGGCGCTTCCTGCTGCCTGCGCGTCCGGGTGAGGAGCGTTTCCGCCCGCTGGCGTCGAGCGGGCGTTGTCTGCTGCGGGCGCGTCGGTGTGAGGTGCGTTTCCGCCCGCTGGTGTCGAGCGGGGTTCTTCTGCGGTCATGCGTTCACCTTGGCATCGCGGCCTGTGACGGCGAGCAGGCGTACGAGGAGCGGTGCGTCCGCGTCCACCTCGACCGGGGCCGCGTAGAGCCCGGTCGCCGCGAGGTCCTCGATCTGCGGTTCGAAGTACTCCCACACGGCGCGGACGAGCTCGTCCGGCAGGGTCTCGTCCGTGCCGGTCGCGCGGGCGAGGTCCCAGGTGTGGATGGTGATGTCGCTCGTCTGCTCGGTGAGGTACTGGTCGGCGCGGACGACGTCCGTACTCAGGTGCACGGGGGTGTCAGCGGGCGCATTCCGCCAGGCGTCGGAGGCTGCCGCCGCGAACTTCGCCCACTCGCCGGGGAGATCGGGGCCGATCGGTTCGAGGTCTGCTTCGGCCTGGGCGTAGTCGCAGCCGGTCAGGAGCTTCGGGATCCACCGCTGCTCGTCGATGACGTGCGTGACGAGGTCGCGGGTCGTCCACTCCGAGTCAGGAGTGGGGGCATCCCAGTCGGTCACGGCGACGATCCGGCGGCCGAACTCCTCGGCGGCGAGCGACTGCAGTGCGATCCAGTCGGTGGCCATGGTGGTGCTCCTCTTCGTCGGGACGGGTGCCGGGTGCAACTGCCCTCGCGGACGGGCGATTCCCGCGCTCGCGCTCGGGCTGGACGACACGCTACGCCCGCTCGCGGACATGAAGGGGCCGCGGTGGTGGGAAGGGCGTTCCGGCGTTCCAGCGCTTGCCCGGAGCGCGAGCGGAGCGGACTCCGGGCGAGCGGGCGGGCGGTTCGTGCCGCCTCCGCGCGGGTCAGAGCGCGGGATCCGCCCGCTCGGCGTGGGGAAGCGTTCCCGCTCGGGCCGGGCGTCCGCGCTCTCGACGAGCTCCCAGCCGTGTTCCCGGCAGCGGGCGGAATACGTGCAGGGACACACGAGTGAGCCCCGCGGCGGGACCCGTGGAACGCCGAACGGCCCGGCTCCGCGGGGGAGGAGCCGGGCCGTTCGCCGGGTACTGCAGAGCGTTCGTTCGGTGTCCTGCAGTCGATGCAGCGCTGGAGCGCCGCTCGACCGGGGTTCGAGCTACTCGGTGGTTCAGGCCGCCTGGAGGACGAACTGCACGTCGAGGTTGATGGTCACGTCGTTGCCGAGCGTGAAGCCACCGGCCTCGAGCGCCGCGTTCCAGTTCACGCCGAACTCGGTGCGGTCGATCTTCGTCGTCGCCTCGGCGCCGAGCTTGACCTGGCCGTAGCCGTCGGTGGTGACGCCGCCGAACTCGGTCTTCAGGGTGACGTTCTTGGTGACGCCACGGAGCGAGAGCTCGCCGTCGATGAGCATGTCGTCGCCGTCCTCGCGGATGCCGGTCGACTTGAAGGTCATCTGCGGGTGCTCCTCGGTGAGGAAGAAGTCACCGGTGGCGAGGTGCTGGTCGCGCTGCGCCTGGTTCGTGTTGATGCTCGCGACGTCGATCGAGGCCTCGAGGGAGGTGTCGAGGGGGTTCTCGGCCGTGACGAGGGTCGCGTCGAAGCGCTCGAAGGAGCCCTTGACCTTGCTGATGGCGAGGTGGCGGACCGAGAAGGTGACCTCGGAGTGGGTCGGGTCGATCTTCCAGGTGCCGGTCTGGTAGCCGGGGATGGCGGAGGCGTTGAGCGTCATGGTGACTCCTTACGAGGCGGTGGTCTGCGGTTCCCGAGCAGGCGGCAATTACATGCGCCTGCATCGATCAGATCGTACCCCATTCTGCACCTGTTTGGTTGAAGCGTCAACCAAAGTTCACCAGATCGTCTGGAGGGGCCGTCTGTGGCGGGTGTCGTGCCTCCCGTCCCTTCCCGACGTCAGGAGTCGAAGGACGCGTTCGGCGAACCGGTCGGCTGCGTGACCGACGTCGTCGGACGTCGCGCGGACGAGCCACCAGTCGGCGTCCTTGAGGTCCTCGCCACGCGTCAGGTCCTTCCGGAACGTGCGTGGGTCCGTGCGGTGGAGATCGCTCTCGTACTCGATGGCGACGCGGGCGGAGGGGTAGGCGAGGTCTACGCACGCGACCCAGCGCCCGTCGACGACGACGTCGTGGTTCAGCGCCGGTTGCGGGAGTCCGCGACGGACGAGCGACAGGCGCAGCCGCGTCTCGCCGGGACTCCTCGATCCCGGGCGGATCTCCGCGAGGGCAGCGCGTGCCCGCCGGATGCCCCGAGCGCCGCGGTGCCGACGGACCGCGGCGGTCAGCTCGTCCGGCGTGCACCAGTTGAGCCAGCCGACGAGTGCGTCACCGGCCACGACGAGTTCGTCGACCGTGAGCACCCGCGCGAGCATGACGAAGGTGTTCGCGGGGTCGACGATCCGCGTCGTGCCGGAGTGCACGACCGACGCTCGGCCGCGCTGGCTCGGGTGTCCGACGGTCCCGCGGACGCGGATGGCCTGGTCCGTGCCGATCGTCGTGACGTGGATGCGCCGATCGCGTTCGAGGCGACGTGGCAGCGGGATCCCGAGCAGGTGGGCTGCCGTCGTGTGACTGAACGCCTGGTCCGGTCGGAGGCGGGGTGCGACGGCCAGTGCACGCTCCACGTGGCCGACCGGAGGGGTCCAGCACCGGGTGCCGTGGAAGGGGCGGACCAAGCGCCGCGAACGGAGGCGAGCGGCGGAGACGCCGCGCTGGAGCGCCTCACGGACGCGGAAGGGGCGTCCGCGGAGCGAGGCGGGGAAGCCTGCTGCGAAGTCCATGGAGACACGGTGCCGGAACCGGGATCGTCGGTGGTGGGTGTCGGCCGCTGCTGTGGAGGGCGATCGGTCGGGGCGCTGTGTGCAGGAACCGGTCGGCCGGTCGGAGCGCCGTGGGACGGCTGGAGGCGGGGTGTGGGTGGGGATGGTGCGAGGGGGCGAGCGGGCGGAACGTGCTCGGCTCGGCGGACGGGAGGCGCCGGTCCAGCCCGCTCGCGCGTCCGGAGAGCGGGCTCCGGGCCCGCCCGCGGTCGTGCTCCGCGAGCGGGCGGAACCTGACGGGGCCGGGAGGCGCGGCGCACGGGATCCGCCCGCTCGCCGCCGGACAGGGGAACCTGCCCCGCCCCCCCCCCCCCCCCCC